>CAYVTK010000045.1:0-6519 GCA_964454465.1 uncultured bacterium
ATTTATATTTTCTCTATCTGATAAATATATAAATTTTAATCCCTTTATATTAGAACTCATATATTCCGCAATAGTTAATTCTGGGAAAACATTATCTACCTTATCAAGACTTTTCCATTTTGAGTAATAACAAATAATCCCTAATTGATTAGGAGTTTTAATATCAACTGTTTTATCACCAACATGTATATAATCAACAGCTAAATCTTTAATTAACCACTTATCATTTTTTAAAGAATACGAATATCCTAAATCTGACAGAACATTTAAATCAATATTATCAAGAAATGAGATATCAGATAGAACAACAGGAACATTATTTTTTCCTATATTATTAACAGCATAGGTTTTTCTTTTTTTATATTCAAATGGATTAATCATTTGTTTACAAGGATCATGTATCTTTTTATGAGTGGATCTTTTCTTATATCTATCCACTATTTTCTTTGCTATTGGAATTTCATATTCAGGCTCTTCTGTTAAGGAAACTCTAATCGTATCTCCTAGGCCATCTTCTAATAAAGTCCCTATCCCTAAAGAGGATTTTATTCTACCTTCCATGCCTTCTCCTGCTTCAGTTACACCTAAATGTAATGGATATTTCATATCTTCTTGTATCATCTTATTAACAAGCAAGCGATATGCCTGAACCATAACAATAGGATTACTTGATTTCATTGAAAGCACTATATCATAAAAATTGTGATTTTCACAAATTCTAATGAATTCCATTGCAGATTCAACCATTCCAAGAGGAGTATCACCATATCTATTCATAATTCTATCTGAAAGCGAACCATGATTAGTACCTATCCTCATAGCTGTACCTTCCTGCTTACAAACTTGCACCAAAGGTGAAAACCTATCATAAATTCTATCAAGTTCTTCATTGTATTCTTTATCTGTATATTCAAATGATAGAAATTTCTTCTTATCGGCATAATTTCCGGGATTAATTCTTACTTTTTCAACTATTTTTGCAGCTTCAATTGCTGCATTTGGAGTAAAATGTATATCTGCTATGAGAGGTGCCGTATATCCCTTTTTATGTAAACTTTTTCTAATTTTACTTAGTGCTTTTGCTTCATTAATACTAGGAGCTGTAATTCTGACATAATCACTGCCTGCTTCAATAATTTTAATAGATTGTTGCACTGTTCCATCAATATCCAAAGTATTCGTTGTTGTCATACTTTGTACTCTTATAGGATGTTTGCTGCCAATAGGAATATCTCCAATTAATACTGTTCTAGATTGATATCTTTTATATTTATGTAAATTTGGGCAATATTTATACATCAAATTATGTTAAGTTATTTATAGTGTTTTTTTAGTAAATAAATTTAATAATCTTTATAAAATTTTATGTTACATAAAAATAATGAATTAACATTAAGAGCTATAATTCTTGGAATTTTTTTTTCAATACTCCTATCTGGAGCAAACACATACTTAGGATTATTTGCAGGTATGACAGTTTCAGCATCTATTCCTGCAGCTATCATGTCAATCAGTATTCTAAGATTTTTTAAAAACTCAACAATATTAGAACACAATTTAACACAAACATCAGCCTCAGCAGGGGAATCTTTAGCAGCAGGGGTGATTTTTACATTTCCTGCATTATTATTAATGGGTTATTGGACAAATTTCAATTATATAGAAGTTACAAAAATTGCATTGATTGGAGGTATCATGGGTGCCCTGTTCACAATACCCTTAAGGAAAACTTTAATTGTTGATAAAAAACTTAAGTTTCCAGAAGGAATAGCTACTTCTAAAATATTAGAATCTACAGAGAATAAAAAATTAGGCCAAATCATACTACAATCAACCATTATTGGAGCATTTATAAAATTTTGTCAGCAAGCTTTAGGATTATGGAACTCTTCATTAGAGTATATCTTCAGAATAAAATCATCTATTTTTGGAATAGCTTGTGATTTATCTCCAGCTCTAATAGGAGTTGGTTATATTGTAGGAATCAATGTTGGTATTTTAGTGTTTTCAGGAGGAATTATTAGCTGGGTTGTTGCAATACCAATATATACAAGCTTTTTAGACTACACAGGGAACATAGAAGATACTGCATGGAATATTTGGAATACAAAGATTCGTTTTCTTGGAGTAGGAGCAATGCTAATAGGGGGGTTTTGGTCAATTATTAAACTAATTAAACCTATTATTCAGGGACTAAAATTAAATATCAAAAACAAAAATAATACACTCTCTCAAGAAAAAGATATACCAACATATATAATTATTGGAATTATTTTAATACTACTATTTCCTCTCTACTCAATCTACCATAGTATATTTGGAAATATAACATTCAGCTTTCTAATAACATTATCTATTATAATTATTGCATTTTTATTCTCAGCAATAGCAGCATACATGGCTGGCATTGTAGGATCATCTAATAATCCTATTTCAGGAATTACAATAGCAACAATATTATTATCTTCTTTATTTATTCATTATATGGGTTTTATATCTACTACTGGAATGGTTGCTTCTATTTTATTTGGCTCTATTATATGCTGTTCAGCTGCCATATCTGGAGATAATATGCAGGATTTAAAAACAGGTTACTTAGTTGGGGCAACTCCATGGAAACAACAAATCATGCAAATTATTGGAACTACTGCATCTGCTCTTACGATTACATTTGTATTAAATATTCTTCATAGTGCATATACGATAGGTTCAGATGCATTGCCAGCACCACAGGCAAATTTAATGAAAGTTGTAGTTGAAGGAGTGTTTAATAAAACACTACCATGGGAATGGATAAGCATGGGAATATGTATTGGTATATTCATAATTATATTAGATGAAATACAGGCAAAAAGAGGATCAGATTTCAGATTCCCTGTATTAGCAGTTGCTGTTGGAATTTATTTACCCATAGGCTTATCATTACCTATATTTTTAGGTAGTTTAATATCTTATATGACAAAGAACAATGAAAAGGGAACTATATTTTCTTCAGGATTGATTACAGGAGAGGCTATCATGGGAATACTTATTGCTATACCTGTTTTTATAACAGGAATATCTAATTGGTGGACCCCCCTATCAACTCTTAAATATAACTACATAGGTTTTATATTATTTTTTATAATATTAGTAATGCTATATCAAACTCATTTAAAAGATAATAAAAAATAGAATCATGGAATGGATCCAAAAAGAAATTATTCTACCATCATTTGAAAGAGGTTTTCATGTTATTACAGAATCAATTATAAATGAAATAGAAGAGTTGAAAAAAATCAATATTGGCATAGCGTATATTTTCATTAAACATACCTCAGCATCACTAACAATCAATGAAGATGCTGATCCAAGTGTACGTGAAGACTTTGAATCTCATATGAATAAAATGATCCCAGAAAATGCCCCTTATTATCAACATACAATAGAAGGTCCCGATGATATGCCTGCACATCTAAAAAATTCTATATTAGGATCTTTTTTGACAATACCTATTACTAATGGAAAATTCAATTTAGGAACATGGCAAGGGATTTATCTTTGTGAACATAGAGATAATGCCAATAAAAGAAAAATAGTAATAACTATAAATGGCAAATAATTATTTTCTAATAATAGCTAATTTTGTAGTGCCTTCGTTTTGAGAAGAATTAAAACCTGCAACTAAATATACACCTGTATTTAAATACCGTCCATCATCCCCTCTTCCATCCCAATTCAAAATAGTATTACCCTCATCAAGTATAAACTTTTTTACAACATTTCCAGATAAAGTCATTATATGAATTACTGATTCAGATGAGAAATTACTAATCGTTAAAAATTCATCTTTTCCAATCATAAATGGATTAGGGCTAACAGATATAGAAGAAATTGATTTATCTTCTCCAAAGATAGTACTAAAAATAGAGATTCCTTTATCTGTTGCAAAATAAACATACCCATTATCATCAAATACAAAATCTTGTATGTTATTTGATAATAAGTTTGTTGTCATATTATCCAATGAAAATTTTATATCCCATGGAGAATCAGGATGAATAACTATGGCTCCTTTCTTTGATATTGCCCAAGCATTATTATGTTTATCCACTCTTATTTTTGAGAGAGAATCAAATTCATATTCGGGAAAATAAAATTGGCATGGACTTTCTAAATATAAAGCCTGCAATATATATCTTTTCTCAGTATAAAAAATTCTATAAGCCATTATACCATTTTCTGTTACTGCCCATAAAATAGTATGGCCAAAATCATTTTTTCCTATATCTATAGAATGCACAGAAATATTATCAAAAACATCCTGACAATCAACCTCTACAACATAATGTATATCATTATCGTGCTCAGGCTTAGTATACCACTTATCATCATTAGGATTCGAAATATCATTAACTTTAACAACCTTAATTCCTCCAGGAGAATAGTCTGGATTCATAGGCTCTTTTTCATAGGCAATCCAGAGATTGTTATCATCATCAAGAACTGTTTCTTTAGGCAATAAATATTCATTAGATATAGATTGGGAATTGCAAACATTTGGATTATTATGGTCTTCTATGAACATCCAATCATCCTGGTTGTCATTAAGCATTATACAAATAGGCCTATTTATTTCCCCCTCTGAATTTGGATTCACAATCCATGCATTATCATAATTATCAAAAAATAATTGATTTAAAATTGTATGATTTTTATATGAATCACAATCCGGACATTCTACCATTAAATCATCATTTGGATATACTTCTGGATATATTGTTCTTTTTCCAACAAAAACATCCTTACCCCATGTATTAATAATTTCCATACTTGTAGGATCTAATTGAATTAAAGAACTAATATGCTCAATATCTTCACCATACCCATCATGACAATAATTATCTGGATCTAAATAGATGCCCGAATTCAAAAAATAAAGCTCTCCCTTACTATTAAATTTAATATTAGAAGATTCTATATTCCCTGGAGCATACGACAATGAATTTCCTATATAATCTACATTATTAATATTTAAATCAGGATAATTAGAAAGATTCATATTATAGGAATAGAAATTTTTTATCTCTGGACTTATATGAATATTTTCTATAATGAAACCTCCTAACCTATCCTCTGCATTACCTGAAAGTCCTGCTAAAGTATGGTTATCTTTTATATCTATAGCTGTTATATTGTTAGAAAATAATGTATTAGGTATAATATTATCTATATCAGATAAATTCTCATCAATTTTAATGATACCATAATTTTTCAATCCAATATAAATATAGCCATCAATTAATAATAAATCCTCAAATTCAGTAGTCACATAATTAGGTAAAGAAAATGTTTGGAGTCCTGATCCATCTAAGTTAGATATATATAAAATATTGTTAAACAAAGAATATAATTTTCCATCGTAATACTCTGCATCTACTATATTTAGAGTTGATTCAGGGTAGGAAAATGGCCCATCAGCACCACTATAACCAATATTGATTTGATTCTCATATTCATAGTAGATAAAATTATCGATAATTAATAATGCTTCATCTCCAAAAAGAGAACTCCAATCTAATGCAGTAGATAGTAAATTATGATTATAGTTAGATAAATCTGCAATATAAAACCCTGCAGTAGTCGCAATTGCAATCTCATGATCCCCTATATTAATATCATTTATTCTATTATTATCACTAGGACATATATCACAATCAGGAATAGTATTTAAAAGATTATTGATATCAATATAATTCAGATAACCAGGATTATCACCTGCAGAGTATTGAATTAATACATCATTTCCTTCTAAATCAGTACCAATAGCAAATGCGTACTCATTATAAAAAACGATTTTTCTAATACTATCAAAATCAGTATAATCAATAATATAATCTAGATTTAGATTTTTATCTAAAATTTGGATATTACCATCATTTCCTGCTAGCCAAAATTGATCATTATGCATGGCGATACTATTAATATCAATATATTCTAAATTATCTGTATAATTAGAAAATTTCAATGTATTAGTATTAACCATATAAATACCTCCATTAGAAGATACTAATATAAAATTATTATCTATAGAATTCATTGACGTTGTGTTAAGCAAAGATGTAATATTTTTTACATGCTTAATGGTATCTAATGGAAAAAGAAACGAAAACAAGAATAAGTACAAAAATATATTTCTACTATACCTCAATTTATTTTTGATTAATTTTTTGATATGTTTCTATAGCATCAATAGCAGAGGAAACTACTTCTCCTCCTTTATTCTTTTTATTTGGATCTGAACGTTGTATTGCTTGCTGATAATCATATGTTGTCAAAATACCATAAATAATAGGAATATGACATTTATCTGAAATTGATAATTTAGATAGAGAATCTGTAACAGATGATGATATGTACTCAAAGTGTGCTGTTTCACCTTTTATGACACAACCTAAGGATATTATAGCATTATATTTAACACTGCTATTAATAATTGTTTTAATTGTACCAGGAATTTCAAATGCACCGGGATCTTGA
>CAYVTK010000046.1:0-6512 GCA_964454465.1 uncultured bacterium
GCTTGCCCCCCTCGTATTACCGCGGCTGCTGGCACGAAGTTAGCCGGGGCTTTCTCATAAGGTACCGTCAAATAAATACTTTGTTAGAATATTTACTATTCTTCCCTTATAACAGATTTTTACAGTCCTCGAACCTTCTTCAATCACGCGGCGTTGCTGCGTCAAGCTTTCGCTCATTGCGCAAAATTCCTCACTGCTGCCTCCCGTAGGAGTCTGGGCCGTATCTCAGTCCCAGTGTTGGTGATCATCCTCTCAAACCACCTACTGATCGTTGCCTTGGTAGTCCATTACACTACCAACTAGCTAATCAGACGCAAGCCCATCCAATAGTATAAGCCGAAGCCTACTTTGATTTATTATCCAGAGATAATAAATATTATTCGGTATTAGCCCCATTTTCACAGGGTTGTCCCAATCTTAAGGGCAGGTTGCCTACGCGTTACTAACCCGTTCGCCAGTTTACTTGTTTTCCGAAGAAAACGTTCTCCTTGACTTGCATGTGTTAAGCACGCCGCCAGCGTTCGTCCTGAGCCAGGATCAAACTCTCCATTGTATTTTATTTTTTAATATTAAATAGTCAAATGAATTAATAAGTTAAATCCCCACACAAATCTTCTAAATTTTCAAAAAGCTTCACTACATAAAAATGCCGTCCGAGGACAGCCTAGTAATTTAAAGTACATTATTTTACTTATGCAAATTTTATTTTATTTTTTTAAAAATAATTTTTTATGTAATAAAAAAGGCGCCTTAAAGCGCCTTTTTTATAAATCAATTATATCGTAAGTTTTATTTTACAAGCAATAATTTTTGAGATTCTAAATTATTTCCTATTTGTATTCTTGCAAAATAAATACCACTTGCAATATTAGATGCATTCCAATCTACTGTATTTCCATAGCCATTCATATTACCACTATAAAGCTCTGCAGTCAATTGACCAACAATATTATAAACCTTAATAGAAACAAAAGATTCATTGTCTAAATCAATTTCAAAGCTCGTAGAAGGATTAAATGGATTAGGATAAGCTTTTCCTAACCTATAGCCATTAGGTAGAACTGTATTAGATAAATTACCAGCAATAGTAACATTATCAGCATCTAACATCTTAGGCTCTCTATTAGATATAACAACAACTGAGATTTCTGATTCGATAATTTTATACTCACCTGTTATTGTTGCAATATCTTTAAGATCAACACCTGGCTTCGTTACAGCAATCAAAGAAGTTTGATTATTAACTGAATCATAATAAGAACCTTTTTGATATAAATTGTCAGACCAATTAATAACAAGCTCCTTATCATTAGAAACAACCAAGTGTATCGCCTGCACATTACCAGAATCATATTTAAGGCTAAGATTAGATTCTGGGCTAATAACCACTTAGCTGGCAGATAATCTCCTGAAGCTGAATCTAAACCTATTCCTAAAATAAAGTTAACCATACCAACGATATCCAGAACATTGACTATCGTATCTCCAGTATAATCTGCAGCACATGTGTCCTCAAGTATTGCTGCTCCTAATATATGATTAACAAGAGAAATGATATCAAGAACATTAAGAATACCATCGCCTGTTATATCTCCAGTTTCAGCATAACATCCTGAACCTCCATCATCATACTCATATTCAGGAATACTTGAGATATCATCTACTTCCGCATAGCCAATATATACCCTATTCATAAAGTCTGCACCTGTCAAATCTCCAATTTCATTAAATTCCCAATTAGGCATTTGATATTGAATATATACACGATCATCCGTTGCCCATTGCGCTGCATGAGGATATTGTTCTGCTGGATCACACTTAGGATAACCATTCGGACAAATACCACCTGTTTCATCTGGAGTATTTGAGACATTTAAAGGATTAGACCATGTATCACCACCATCTTCAGATTTAAGAACATATAGATCCTCAGACCATTCTGGGTAATCTGCCCATGTAGTAAAATAACATGGATCTTCAAGGTTTGCAGGGTCACCCTCAAAATTACCTTCCGTTGCTAAATTAGTAGCAATATACATAACATCCCTATCCTCAACACTGAAAGCTAAGCTTGAATGGTTGTTCCAAATATATGTTTCACCTGTCATATCAGCCCAACCCCAAGTAGCAACACCTGTCATTGCAAAACGCCAATTCCAACCTGTTGCAGTATTAACTGGCCCTGGGTTTTCAAGATATTCTTTATCAATAGTAAAATGATAAATACCCGATTCTGGAAGATAATAACAGAATTCGTCTCCACAGCCTAATACTTGAATAGTCCAATGGGGATTTCCATCTCTATCAACCTTAAAATCATCTTCATAGTATGACCAAAAACTATTAACAAGCTCAGATGTACCATCACATTCATCCACGTATTCATAATTAAATTGAGTTGCAACAAGATCATCCCAGACATCATCAGGGATAAAATAATAACCATCACCATCTAAAGATGAAGCACATCCTTGATCTACACCTCCTCCATCTTGGCAACCATGCCATGATGCTCCGTGATCTTCAGACATTTTAAATATTCCTGTATGATAGTTTGATACATCACTTGCATCAACATCTGCGCCAAAGAATAGACCAACGACGCCTACACCACATATTCCATCAGGAGTACATGAAACATATGGAGATGTATTAAAACTTCCAGTGTCATCGCCACCAACAAGGTCATTAACCTCATCAATCACTTTTTGCTCTTCACCCATAATAATAACTTCATCATCTACATATTCTGAATGAAATAACCAACGATCACCTCTAGTCCAGTCATTATAAACAGTATTAACGACAGGCATACCTAAATCTTCATCATAAGATACAGATGTAGAACCTACCCAAAGATCCTTAGCATCTGTACTCCATAATAAATCACCTTCTATAGGATATGCAAAAGAGCCACCATCCCAGCCAAACTCATCATAAGCAAAATAAGGACGCCCACCATAAGCCGAACCAAATGTTGTAATTCCTGTATATTCATTCCAAACAGCAATAGGCATATCTTCAGTTCCAATAGCACTAGGATAACGAGCTTGACCTACACCAGCACCTCCAACACCACCTCCACCCCAAGGTGGATTACCATTTGAATTTAAATTAGTATACGTAGTCCAATCTTCACCATCCTCAGAAAATGCACCACCTAACTGACCATGCGTTGTATTTAAACCGCAATACTGCCTGTATGAAGAAAACCAATACTCTGTATTCTCTGGATCTACAAACAAAGGCCTAGTATTAGATGCTACCATACCAAATCCATTTGTTGATGAATCAACTAAAGCAAAGTAACCACCATTTCTAGTGTTTGGCATTACAATTTTAGATGAACCTTGCCCTAGAACAGAATGTTCAGATGGAGCTGGTTCAAATCTATGAATCTTTCTCTCGCCTTTAGCTACTTTTTTAACAGCAGCATATGAGACAGAAAAAGCTAAAACACCTATTAAGGCAATTGAGATATACTTTCTCATTTTATTATTCCTCCTTTAAACTAAAAAATTTCTTTTACGCTATTCTATGCTCTATTTTATGATTCTAAAATATTTATTACCAGCATATTTTTGTAATAAATATTAACAAGTTTTTTACTTAAATCAAAGTCCATATATAACCAGGGCCCTAATAAATTTATATTAAGGCCCTTGATTAAGGGGATTCTTTCTATTAATTAACCTCCAGTGATAATATTAACAATAGCAACAATATCCAATACATTGATAGTACCATCACCATTATAATCTGCGGCACAAGCCTGATCTTCATCAGGAGCTGCACCCATTACAAAATTAACGGTTGCAACAATATCAAGGACATTAATAACACCATCTGCATTAATATCTCCAGCCGTGCATTCTGTTCCACCACCATCATCGCAGTTTTCTCCGCAATCAAGATAGATTCTCATCATAAGATTTCCATCAACTGATTGCCAATCTCCTGTAGAACCTACTCTATAGTAAGAGTGACCGTTATCAGCTCCATCTGTATCAAGACCAAAAGGACTTGTTGAGCTAAATTCTTTAGCGCCAATCCAAAAAGGACCAGACACACTTAGACCTTCATTAGATAAGTCTCTTTCATTCCATCCGTCAACTAAACCGCCTGCCACAACGGTGCTATAAGTTTCAGCCCCTGGCATACCGTTGACATCTTCATACATTTTGAAATACAATGCACCACCATCACCTTGTTGGTACCATTTAAATCTCACAACACCTTCTCCTTCAGAGATTGCATTATATTTAACAGCTGTAAAGTTTCCAGACCCAGCATTAAATCCATCTTCTGCCGTACCATCATCATGAGATTCTTCATGTACAGTTTGAGCCTGCGGAGTCACCTCAACAGATCCAGAAGTATCACTCTCTTCTCCATCTGAGTATGTTGCACTAACAGCATATGTATATGTAATATTGTTATCTAAACCTGTATCAGTATATGAGTTAGCGCCTAAACCAGGAGCAACAACAGCTCCATCTCTATATACATTGTATGATACGCCAGCACCTTCAAATGTAATATTTGCTCTAACACCCCATTCTCCTGTTGGAAGTGCATTAGCTAGAGCTATATCCATCCAATCATCCCAACCGCCACCAAGCATGACCATACTATTTCCACCATCAGATCCATCAGGACCTGCATTAATATCAGCAGAAAAAGTATAACCTATTAAGAATGAATTATTCATATCCCAACCTGAAACAGTAAAGTCATTCCATCCTGGTTGCAATGTTACTGATTGAGAATATGCTGGATTTATATCAAATAAAGTTCCTACTTGCCCAAATGCACCAATCTCAACATCTACAGCCGTAGTATTAACACTATAAACTGAAACAGAATTAACAGTTGAAGGGCCTGCAATATCGAATCTCTCAGCAGCCCAAGCGACACCGTCACCATTTAAATATATAGAGTTGTTAGCATCAAAAGTATCTGAGTCATATACAAAATCTTCAGTACCAGAAGCATTCATATCAGCCCAAGTAAGATTAGCTTCCATATTTCCTGCTTCTCCAACTAAATTCCAAGGAGCTGGATAATTTCCTCCTGAAATTTTATAAATTCTAAAATCATCTATCCAGAGTCCTGTACCAGAACCACCATCATCATTATCATCAAATCTTGATTGGATTCTAAATACAACGTTTTTTTCTGAAAAATCAGAAATGTCTAAAAATACATTTCCATTAAATGGATATCCAGGAAGATATTCCGTCCATCCTAATGATCCTGGCCTTGCATCATAATCTGGATCTCCACCATAATCATAAAACTGATCAACCCATACAGCTCCTGAAACTTCTGTTGGGCAGCCGCCTTCAGGATCACAATCTAATGCACCAGAAACCATAACATTATCAACATGAAAACCTGTAATACTTGCATCATCAAGCGTGCAATATGCAGGATCAGATCCAAAGGCAAATCTCACGATTGCTTCTTGGCCACTATATTGAGATAAATTAAAAGTCACATTATGCCAACCTTCTGTATTACCCCAACCTGCAGCAAGATGATTTAAAGAACCACCTGTATCATACTCAGGGCTATTCCATATCCATCCATAACCACAGTCAAAATCATATGGATCAGAACCATTTAGTAAATCCCAGTTTTCACCACCATCTACAGAAATTTGCACATTTGCTGCATCCCAACCATCAGTACATGTACCTGCAACAGAAGCACCTGCATCACTTTCAATACTCCACATCAGATCTGCTGATAAAATTGGGCTATTTGGAACTATAAAAGATGGCGTATCCATAAATTGAATCCAACTATCAAGATATCCACCATTAGAACCAACTGACTCATCTGCGCACCACCATGAGTTCCCATCATATGAATCAGTAGATGATGGATGCCATGCCAATGCATCTGTATCTTGAATAGATACAGTATAGTAATCTTCTAGATAATTATCACCATCACCATCTGAATCTGGCAAATCAGCAAAAAGGTAAAAACCAAAGCTCATTGTTTCTCCATCTCCAAGTGCTGGTAATTGAATTTCAGGTGAAACTAAATCAAAAGATCCATTAGCGTCTGTATCGCCAGAATGCATGCTATGTGTTGCAGAATTATAATCTGCAGTTGACCATTCCCAACCTGAACCAGTAGACCAACCTAAATCTGTCTCAAAATCATCTACCCAAAGGTCAATCTCTTCTCTATTTTGAGGTAAAATAGGAGTGTTATCATTTTCAATAACAACCGGTCTATTCCCATTGTTTGGAGTTATTACTATTTCATCTTGAGCAGTATACCCTTTTTGTTCAGCAAACAAAAAAACTGCAAAAAAAGAAGTAAATAGTAAATATTTTATTTTATTCATTTTAATCCCCTTCTCTATAAGTAAAAATTTTTTTCCGCACTTATATATTACATTTTATAAACAATAAAATACAATTTAAAATTGTAACAAACTTTTAAAACTCAAAATTAAGTCCAAATTGGTGCGTAAAATTTAATAAACTATAATT
>CAYVTK010000047.1:0-6477 GCA_964454465.1 uncultured bacterium
AAGAGTATGTCTTTGGATTTAATATGATATTTGATTTGCCATCTAAGGCTTCTATTATGTTTGATTTGGGCCAAGTTTTTTATGATATAAGTTTAAATGGACGAAGGAATAATGTTCTTAACTCTGGATTACAAGTAGGTATAAATTTTTAATGAATTTTAAATCTTTTTTTTATATTTTTATGGGTATGACAATGCTAGGTATATCTATTGGATATGTCTTTGGATTTTATATTGGAAAACATGCTGAGAATAATTATTGGTTTTATTTATCTGTTCCTATATTTATTGTAGCATCATTTTTTATTGTATACGGAGCATTATTTATAGGGAATAAGAATTGAGATTAAAAAAAAATATACGAAATATAAATAAACAGGATTCTTTATCTAAGTCTTCTGAAAAGAAAAGTGATTTACTTATTCAGGTCAATGAACTAATGGAAAAACTTGAGACGGATTACGGTCCTCTTATGTTAGGAGAATTACAAAAGAGATTGAAAAAGACAATTGAAGACTTTCATAATGATGTTAATTCAGTATTAAAGGATGCATTTAATAATCATAAAAATAAAACATGTGATTTAAATGAAGAAAATCAAGACATAATTGAGGATTTGAAAAATAATAGAGATACACCATCCTTTATTGCAGAATATCAAAAGAAAAAAAATAAAAAATAATTCTGTGCTAGATGGGAAGTTAGCGGTTTCCTGTAACCTGAAATCCGCTATATGCAGGGTTGAATTCCAATAGGCGGGTTTTGCTGGATATGATAAAGATATATAAGTGATGTTGATGTGTGAGCTCTACGCAATGAATATTTTCTGAACTCCGCCAGATCTGGAAGGAAGCAACGGTAGGAACTATATTTAGGTGCCGTAGAAAACTTATACTGAGTTGGCTGTATATTTTTTCATATTTTCAGAAAATTCTACTATTGGTGCACAGATAATTAAATTATGACATATAAAGTATTAGCTCTAAAATGGCGGCCCATTCATTTTGATCAAATTATAGGCCAAGAACATATTACGAAATCTCTTAATAATGCTATTAAGTTTAATAGGATATCTCATGCCTTTACATTTAGTGGTCCTAGAGGTGTTGGTAAAACTACAACTGCAAGAATTTTGGCTAAAGAGCTTAATTCTGTTGATGATATAGATTTATCTTTTGATATAATAGAGATGGATGCTGCTTCAAATAGAGGGATTGATGAAATAAGAAGTTTGCGTGAAAATGTTTCGATTGCCCCTGCTCATGGTAAATATAAAATATATATCATTGATGAAGTCCATATGTTAACAAAAGAAGCTTTTAATGCACTACTTAAAACATTAGAAGAACCTCCTAATCATGTTATATTTATATTAGCTACGACAGATCCATATAAGATGCCCTCTACTATTTTATCTAGAACTCAAAGATATGATTTTCGCAGACTATCTATAGATGATATAAAAAAACAATTAGTTATTATATTGAAATCTGAAAATAAAGAATTCAATGATAAGAGTTTAACTTTAATTGCAAGAAAAGCAGATGGTAGTATGAGAGATGCTCTAGGATATTTAGATCAAGTAATGAATTACTGTGGAGATCAAATTAATTTCGATGAAGTCCAAGATGTTCTCGGTATTATTGGAGATTCTTTATATTTAGATTTATTTAATAGTGTATGTAATAAAGATATCAAGAATGTTACGAATATTATGGATAGAACTATTAATCTTGGTGGAGTTTCGATTCCTGACTTCATATCAGATTTTAATAGATTTTTGAGGAATGTTTTGTATTGTATGATAGGAAGGAGCCAAAAAGATTCTATAGTAGAAAAATATCTTCAAAATAATAAAAATATTAGCCAGTTAGATGTAATTAGAATTATGGAATTATTGATGAAATTAGAAGTTGAAATTAAATTTATAAATCATTCTGATTTAGCATTAGAATTATTGATGATTAAACTCTGCAAACTAGATAATGTTAGGGAAATATCAGATATTATAAATAATCTAAAATCTAATGATTATTCTTCTAATAAAGATGATATGGTTGCTGGTTCAGTAGAGATTGGTCATAAAGATAATTATGTGAATGAAAAAGTTGTTCTAGAACAAGAAGAAGAAAAGCCTAACATAGTTAAGGATGATGCTGATAGTAATAAAATAAAATCTGATTTTACCGATAAGCCTGAAATTGATCAAGAGAATCAAAATGAATCTATTGAAAGATCTGAGATGGATAATCTTACTCAGGATATAGTAAGTGATAGATTAGGTGATATTATTAATTTCATTGATGATAAAAATAGTAAAACAGCTGGTTTTATGGGTGATGTTGAAGTTGTAAGTGTAGACGCTGAAAGCATTCAAATTAAGATAAATAATATTAGTAAATTTTTATATGACACTCTTTTAAAAGATATATCCCTTATTAAAGATGCTTTTAATAGATGTTTAAATACAAAACGCAATATTATTATTATAAAAGGTAAAGAATTAATTTCTGAAAATAAAAAAAATATAAAAATAGAAGAAGAACATCCTCTTCTTATGAGTGCTGTTGAAAAATTTGATGGAAAAATTATAAAATAAGGAGGAAGTTATGTTTCCTAAGGGTGGAATGGGAGGAATTTATAAAAAAGCACAGGAAATGCAAAAAAAGATGGCAGATATTCAAATGGAGATTGATTCAATGGAAGTTGAAGGTTCTGCAGGGGGAGGTATGGTAAAGACTACAGTTAATGGAAAGAAACAAATATTATCATTAAATATAGACCCTGATATTCTAAATGAAGACAAGGAAATGTTAGAGGATTTGGTTTTAGTTGCAATAAATCAAGCAATAGATAAGGTGGATTCTATATCAAAAGAAAAAATGGGTTCTCTGACTGGAGGCATGAATATCCCTGGATTATTTTAGTTATGAGAGGTATTCCTGAAAGTTTAAATAATTTAATTCAAGAGTTCTCGAAATTACCAGGAATAGGTAAGAAGACTGCAGAACGTTTAGCTATATTTATTTTAAGACAAGATAAGAATAACGTTTTGCCTTTTTCTCAGGCACTACTTGATGTAAAAAATGAAATAGAACTCCATGATGTTTGTCATTGTTTTATGGAAAAATCAGAATGCGTTATATGTAGTGATTTATCAAGGAATTTTTCTTTGCTATGTATTATTAAAGATCCAACAGATATATTTATGATTGAGAAGACAGGATTTAATGGATGCTATCATGCTATAGGAGGGCTAGTTTCTCCTTTGGATGGGATTGAGCCGAAGATGTTAAATTTTTCTACTCTTTTGAAACGATTAGAAAACTTTGAAGAATTAATTATTGCTTTAGAACCATCTGTAGAAGGAGATGCGACTTCAGCCTATATTTTAGAGATCTTAAAAGATATTAATATTAAAGTTTCAAGGTTAGCTAGGGGTGTTCCTGTTGGCTCAAGCTTTGATTATATAGATGAAGTTACCTTAACTCATTCTTTAGAGGATAGGATTGAATATAAGTAATATTTTACATAAAAATTTTCCTAATATACTTTCTTTTTTTAGGCTTATAATGTCTCCTGTTATTATTTTTTTAATGTTGCAAGAGGGTCCTTATTATAGAATCTTTTCTTTTTTTCTTATTCTATTTATTTCTTTAACTGATGCATTAGATGGTTATTATGCTAGAAAATATAACCTTATATCAAAGATTGGAGAATTTTTAGATCCTGTTGCAGACAAATTTTTTGTTTTATCAGTATTATTCACGTTGCATTATTTATTAGATCCTTATGTTCCTCTTTGGATGATAATGATTATTTTTCTAAGAGATATTTTTGTTACTTTTTTAAGAAGGATTTTTGAAAAACGTGAACTCAAATTTCAGACTTCAAAATTTGCTAAAAAGAAAACACTTGTACAAATTGTGGTGATACATATTATTGTATTCTTTATGATTCTTAAAGAATCCAATATTTATCCTGTTGATTATTCGATATTTTATTATATCATGTTATTTTGCTCTTTGTTGACTTTATTATCAGGCTTAGATTATTGTTTCCAATATTATTTGTTAAAAAAAAATGAATAAAATCCATAATATAGTGCTTAGGTATTTTTATCTTGGGAATTTTAAATATGCCCCTGGTTCGGTATCTAGTTTATTTGTATTGCTATTTTGGTTTTTCATACCAAATGTCCCTGTTCTCCAATTTTGCATCTTATTACTTCATATAATATTAGGATTTCATTTTTGTTATTTGTTTTCAATTGAAAAAAATAAAAATAGCGATCCAGGTTTTATAGTTATTGATGAAGTTGTTGGTATGATGATTAGTTTATATCTCCTCCCAAAATTTTTTAGTACCTATTTATTAGCCTTTATTCTATTTAGATTTTTTGATATTTTAAAACCTTCCATTATTTATAGATCCCAGAATTTGAAATTTGGAACTGGAATTATGATGGATGATATTATTTCTGGTATTCTCTCATTATTAATAGTAATGGGTATTTTCTATTAGTATGAAAGTAGCTATAGTTAGTATAGGAGATGAACTCATGAATGGCTTTACAATTGATACTAACTCATCTTGGATTGCAAAAGAAGTAACCAAATATAAAGAATTAGATGTTGTATCAAAAATTACTGTACAAGATGATATTTATGATATCAAAGATAGTTTAGATTATTTGATTAAAGATAATATTGATTATATCTTTATCACAGGAGGAATAGGTCCTACTCATGATGATATAACAAAGAAAGCACTTGCTGATTATTTCAATTCTAGCTTGGTGTTGAATTCTCAATATTATTTGCGTTTAAAAGAATTTTTTAAAGATAGAGGAATTAAGGCTCCATTAAATTTAAAATCACAGGTTGAAATACTTGAAAAAAGTTCGCCCATTCCCAATCGATATGGAACGGCTCTTGGTATGCAAATCCATCATGAGAAGTCAATGCTATTTGTTTTACCTGGAGTACCGAAGGAAGTTAGAGGAATGGTGAAGGAGGAAGTCCTTCCATCATATTTATCTCACCTGAAAAAAGAAAAAAAATATATAACCCTATTAACAACAGGGGTATATGAAAGTAAACTCTCTGAGAAATTAAAAGATATTATTGATGAAACTACAGATAATTTCAAGGTTTCCTTTCTTCCTAAATATACGGGAGTTAAAATAAGATTATCTAAAAGAAAAGAAGATGTTGATTTGAATGAATTTAAAAATATTATTATCAGGAAGATTGAAAAGTATGTTTATGGTTTTGATGATCAGAGAATGGAAGAGTTGGTTGCTCAGGAATTAATTAATAATAAAGTGACGCTTTCTGTAGCAGAATCTTGTACGGGAGGTTATATTTCTAAAAAGCTTACAGATATTTCTGGAAGTTCAAATTATTTCAAGGGAAGTATTGTTGCCTATGATAATTCAATTAAAGAAAGTTTTTTAGATGTGCCTAGAAAACTATTAGTTGAACATGGAGCCGTAAGTAGTGAAGTTGCAATTAATATGGCGGAAAGTATAAGAAATAAATTCCAAAGTAATATTGGATTATCTACAACTGGTATATCAGGTCCAACAGGGGGGAATCGTAATAATCCTGTAGGTATAATCTATATTGCTATTTCAACTCAAAATGAGAAAGTTGTTAAAAAATTCAATCTAATACCACAAAGAAAAGAGCATAGGAATATTGCAGTACATACAGCTCTTAATATGCTGAGATTGTTCATAAAATAGAGAATATTTTAAAAAAATAAAAAAAACTTTGCTTATATAAATTATAGTGCGTAATATACTTACGAGAAACTTACGAGTAAATTATGTTATCACCTAAAAAACAAAAATTTGTTGATTATATTAGAAGTTTTACTGATCAACATCAAAGGCCTCCAACATTTATTGAAATAATGAGAGGATTGCAATTTAAGTCTCTTGGAACTGTGAACTGGTATATTGTTGAGCTTGAAAAAGAAGGCATTATTGAGCGAGTAAAAGGATTTAATGGTAAGCGTGCCTTATCAATACTTGAATCTCATATTAATAATCAATTGCCACTTCTAGGAGTTATTTCTGCTGGATCTCCTATAGAAGTATTTGATCATATGGAATATATAGATGCTCCAGAAGTGTATTGCAGGCCTAATAATTTCATGCTAAAAGTTGAAGGTGATTCAATGATTGGTGATGGTATATTAAACGGTGATTATATTGTCGCAACAAAAATTCAAATAGCACAGCCAGGAGATACAGTGATAGCTACTATTGATGGTCAGGCAACATTAAAAAGATTTTATATTGGTTCAAATGGCATTGAGTTACATCCTAGAAATGATAAGTATAATATTATATATGTAAATGAAGAAGATGAATTTATTATTCAGGGAAAACTTGTTGCGGTAATTAGAGAATATTAAATAGGGAGTTATATGACAATAGTTAAAGATAAAGAGCTAGATCAAGTTATAG
>CAYVTK010000048.1:0-6398 GCA_964454465.1 uncultured bacterium
TAATCATGGTTCTAGAAAGGAATTATTGGATTTAGTAAATTTATCTTCAGAAAAAATTTATAAATCTATTAAGTCTGATTATGAAAAATAACTCTTATAATAATTGGAAAGAAAAATCTAAAATATCGAAAACAAGAGATTATGATTTTAATACAATCTCAGATAAATCTTTAGAAATCCTTTATCACCCTCGCATTGTTAGTGATGAATTTTTAGATAAAATAAATTATCCTGGAGAATATCCATATACCAGGGGAATCCATGCAAATATGTATAGAGGGAAATTATGGACGATGAGACAGTTTTCTGGTTTTGGATCCCCTGAAGATACAAATAAAAGGTATAAATTTCTCTTAAATAGTGGACAAACAGGATTATCTGTCGCATTTGATATGCCAACATTAATGGGTTATGACCCTGACGATGAATTGTCGAATGGAGAAGTTGGTCATTGCGGTGTTTCTATTAGCAGTTTAGATGATATGGACTCTTTATTTGAAGGTATTGATTTAGATAAAATTAGTGTTTCAATGACTATTAATGGTCCGGCTGTCATTATTTTTGCATTTTATGTAGCTTTAGCAATTAAAAGAGGGATTGATATATCAAAACTCAATGGCACACTGCAGAATGATATACTAAAAGAATATATTGCTCAAAAAGAGTGGATTTATCCTCCTAAAGAATCAATAAGAATTATTGTTGATATGATTAAGTATTGCACTGATGAAATGCCAAAATATAATACTATATCTATCAGTGGATATCATATTAGAGAAGCCGGTTCTACGGCAGTTCAAGAATTAGCATTTACTTTAGCTAATGGTTTTACATATCTTGATTCTTGCATAGAACAAGGTATGAATGTTGATGAAGTTGCTCCTAGATTATCTTTTTTCTTTAATTCTCATTCAGATTTTTTTGAAGAAATATGTAAATATAGAGCTGCTCGTAGAATATGGGCTAAAAGGTTAAAAAATCATTATAAGGCGGAAAATGAAAAATCAATGAAGCTTAGATTTCATACTCAAACGGCTGGTTTTTCATTAACAGCTCAACAGCCCGAAATAAATATTGCTAGAACAAGTTTTCAGGCTCTATCTGCAGTTTTAGGTGGTACACAATCTCTTCATACCAACTCCATGGATGAGACTTTAGCTCTTCCATCAGAGAAAGCTGCTGAAATCGCACTTCGTACTCAGCAAATATTAGCTTATGAAACTGGTGTTGCAAATGTAGCTGATCCTTTAGGAGGGTCTTACTATATAGAAAATCTAACAGATAGAATAGAGAAAGAAGCAAATCAATATTTTGATAAAATAAAAGATATGGGAGGGGTTGTAAATGGAATTGAGTCTGGCTATTTTCAAAAAGAGATTGCAGACTCATCTTCCTTATATAATGATAAAATAGAAAAAAAAGAACGTTATGTAGTTGGAGTTAACAACTTTATTAAAGAAAATGAGAAAATTGAAATCCCTATTTTAGAAATTACAGATAGGGTCCAAACTATGCAAATTAAAAAATTAAAGCAACTTAAGAGTAAAAGAGACTCTAAATTGGTCAATCAAAAATTAATTAAAATCACAGAAGCTTGTAAGCGTGATCAGAATCTTCTTCCTTTAATTATTAATGCTGCACTTGAATATGCAACCCTAGGTGAAATCGTTGATGCTATGAAAGAAGTTTTTGGAGAGTGGAACGAACAATCTGTTATATGAAAAATAAATTATTTACAGTTGGTGTAGAAGAAGAATATATGATTTGTGATACCGAGTCTTATGAATTAACTGATAGAGCAAATCAAATTATGCTTTCCTTGAATGATGATGAAAAATATAAATACTCTTATGAATTATTGCTTAGTGAAATTGAATCAAATACTCCTATCTGTCAAGATGTAAAAGAATCTATATCAGAGATAGTAAAAAATCGTAATAGATTAAGAGAAATAGGAGATAGCCTTGACTTTAATATAGGTATAAGTGGTACTCACCCAACAGCTTTACCAGAAGACCAAAATTTTGTGAAAAATGATTCTTATAATTGGGTATCATCTCAACTTTCTGAGTATGCAAGACAAAATATTACTTTTTCTACTCATGTTCATATAGGATTAAATGATAAAAATAAGATTATTGAAATTATGAATATTGCTAATGGATGGATAGCTCCAATGATAGCTCTATCTGCAAATTCACCTTTCTTTGCAGGTAAGAGAACAGGTATGCAATCATCAAGAACTTTTCAATTTGGTATATTCCCAAGAACGAATATAATCCATAATTTAAAAGACTATAATGATTATATGAAAATTGTTAATAATTTAAAATCTTCAAATGCCATAGGTAAACAGAGACATATATGGTGGAAAATAAGGCCCCATATAAGATATAGTACAATAGAATTTAGGGTTTGTGATATCCAAAGATCTCTAAAGAGAACAGAGATGATTGTTGCAATTACACAGGCGCTTGTACATAAAATATATACAGATTTAGAAAATAATAAATCTTTTAATGATTATAATATGGAATATCTTAATGATGGTATTTGGAAAGCTTCTAGTCTTGCCCTTTCTAGCAAAATTATTTGTCCAATAAAAGAAGATGTTGTTAACATGGAAACAGCTATATATCGTATGTTGGATTATATACACTCTTCATTAGTATATTTTGGTAATGAAAAAGTGATTAAAACCGTTGAAAAGATTCTAAATCAAGGAACTGAAGCTGATAATCAGGTTAATATTTATAAAAAATCTGGTTTTTCTGGATTAAGAAAATATTTAGTTGATAGTGTTGAATATAATATGATAAAAGAATAAAGGGGAGAAGATGTCAAGACGTATAGTGCATGTTGTAGGTACAGGTACAATAGGGGAGCCTTTGATAGGCTTGCTATGTAATTTTAAAGAAGATTTAGGTATAGATGAAGTAACATTCAATAAATATACTCCATTAACTACAGATAGATCAAAAGTTTCAAATTTATTAAAAAGAGGGGCAAGGTTATCTACAAATGAAGATAAAATTGATGGCTTTAACAATATAGGATTAAAAGCGGCATTTACTTCAGAAGAAGCAATTAAGCGTGCTTCTGTTGTAATAGATTGTACTCCTAGTGGTTTTGGTCATAAAAATAAGAAAGATTTCTATGAAAAGCATCTAGATTCAACACTGGGATTTGTTGCTCAAGGAAGTGAATTTGGTTTTGGAAAAATGTATGCGCGTGGCATTAATGACTCTATTTTAGACCATGAAAAAGATAAGTTTATTCAGGTTGTTTCTTGCAATACTCATAATCTTTCAACAATAGTAAAGACATTAGCTTTAACTGATGGGAATGATAATTTAATTGAGGGGAGATTTAATTTAATAAGAAGAGCTAATGATTTAAGTCAAACTACTAATTTTGTTCCTTCTCCCCAAGTAGGAAAGCATGGAGATGACATTTTTGGCACCCATCATGCTAGAGATGCATATTTATTATTTGATACAATGAATATAAAATTAGATCTTTTTTCTTCAGCAATGAAAATAAATTCACAATATATGCATATTCAACATTTTTACTTAAAACTGAAGAATAAAACTACAATGCCTTCAATACTATCTAAGTTTGAATCTAATGATAGAATTGCTTTAACAGATAAAATAAATGCTAATGAAGTTTTTTCATTTGGACGTGACCATGGTCATTTTGGTAGAATTTTAAATCAATCTGTAGTTTCTGTTCCATCATTGAATTTGAGAAATGGCAATGAAATAACAGGTTTTTGTTTTACTCCACAAGATGGAAATTCATTACTGAGTTCTATTGCTATAACTGAATGGTTTTTATATCCTCATTCATATGAAGATAAAATTCAATGTCTTAAGCCTTTATTTTTTGATGAAGTCTAAAATAGATTTTTATGCTTCTAGATAAAGTCTATGATAGCCTTGCGCCTTATTTAAAGAAAAATGAGAAAAACAGGTTAATTTTAGCTATATCAGGGGGGATTGATAGTATTGTCCTCCTTCATACGTTAAATAAAATCAAATCTAACTATTCTCTTGAAATTTTATTGATTCATATTAATTATGGGATGCAAAAAAAATCAAATAATGCAGAAAGTCTTTGTTCTGATTTATCATTGCAATATGGGTTTAAAATTATACTTGAAAAAGTAAAATTAAATAAAGATAATTTTGAATCAAATGCAAGAAATATTAGATATAAAATTTTCAATACCTATGCTGAAAAAAATAATTTTGATTATATTTTAACTGCTCATCATAGAGATGACCAAATAGAAACTTTGCACATGAAATTTTTAGATAATGCCGATTGGGTATCATTTTTGGGGATAAGAAAAAAATATGGTAAAATTTTAAGACCTATGTTAGATATTTCTAAAGAAGATATATACTCTTATGCTAATAAAAATAAACTGAAATGGGTTGAAGATGACTCTAATGAAGATCTTAACTATAGAAGAAATAATATTAGATTGAATGTTATCCCTGAAATAATAAAAAATAACCCCAATCATATTGATTTATTAATGAAAAAGCATTCCTATGCTTTAGAAAAAATATCATTACTAAAAAATGAGATTAAATCACTTAAAAAAAAATATATTATAGAAGTGAATTCTAAATTCCTTATTCTTTCAAATTCTGTTATTGAAATTTCTGATAAGGTTATTTTTAAAGTTTTTTACCAGGATTTATCTAAGAATTATTTTGATTATAGATTTTACTCCACTAAAAAACATTGGAAACAATTTCATTTATTCATTTCAGAATCTAGGACTGGTTCATCTTTTATATTAGATGAAAAGATAAAAATTTCTAAAGGTAAGAGAGACCATTGTTTTTTGTATAACTAATAATGAATTAATTATAATTATTAAGAATGGATACTATTAAATATAAAAAATATATTTTTCAAAAATATATTTCAAACCATGAGATTAGAGATAAATGCAAGAGTATCGCAAAAAATATCAATATTGAATACTCTGAAGAAGAAGTTCTTTTTATTGGGCTATTAGAAGGTTGTGCGCCATTTATGTCTTCCGTATTAAATTTTTTAGATTGCAAACATAAATCTTTTTTTTTAACTGTTTCATCCTATGAAGGATTTAAATCAGGAAAAATAAAATTTCACTCAGATTTACAAAAGAAGGAGATATCTAATAAAAATATTATTATAGTTGATGATATAATAGATACAGGTAAGACTATAACCTATGTTAAAAACTATTTAGAAAAATTTAATCCTAAAAAAATTAAAATTGCTTCATTGTTAGTAAAAGATAGTTCTCTTAAATTATCTGACTGGTTTGGGTTTAAAATTGATAATGATTTTGTTGTAGGATATGGAATGGATTTAGACGGTAAATTTAGAGATTTAAAGGATATTTATATTAGGAAGGTATAATGGGAAAAAAGAATAAGAACAAAATAACCAAGAATTTAGTTAGTAATTTTATACTATGGACTTTGATTATTGTAATTTCTATTACAATGCTTAATTATTTTGATTTAAGTAAAAAGAGTAAAAATATACCATATTCTTCATTTATAGCTTTATTGAATGACAATAAGCTTAATCAAAGCATTCTTAATGCTACTATCACAGGGAATGATCTGGTTGCTGAATGTGATCCTGGATGTATACTTTCTGGATATGATGAACCTATAAAAACGTTTAATGTTATATTACCAAATCTAACAATAGATAAAGTTGATGAGTGGAATAATATGCTTAATAATACTGTTCAAATAGAAATTAAGAAAAATACTCCTGGCGCAATGGATTATTTGTTCCAATTTTCTCCATGGTTGCTGATTATTGCTTTTTGGTTTTTTATTGTAAGGCGTATGCAAAGCGGTGGAGGACAAGGAGGCATTTTTTCATTTGCAAAAAGTAAAGCAAGAATAATTTCCCCTGATAAACCTAAAGTGATGTTTACCGATGTTGCTGGATGTGAGGAAGCAAAAACTGAACTACAAGAAATAGTAGGCTTTTTAAAGAGTCCAAAAAAATATGCAAATATTGGAGCAAAGATACCAAGAGGGGCCTTATTATTAGGTCCTCCAGGAACAGGAAAGACATTGCTTGCAAAGGCTGTTTCAGGTGAGGCTAAAGTCCCGTTTTTTACTATAAGTGGAGCAGAGTTTGTTGAAATGTTTGTTGGTGTTGGAGCTAGTAGGGTACGTGATTTATTTGAACAGGCAAAAAAGAATTCTCCTAGCATAATATTTATTGATGAGATAGATGCTGTTGGCAGACATCGAGGCGCTGGTCTTGGTGGAGGACATGATGAAAGAGAACAAACACTCAACCAAATTTTAGTTGAAATGGATGGATTTGATACAAAATCAAATGTAATCCTATTAGCTGCT
>CAYVTK010000049.1:0-6356 GCA_964454465.1 uncultured bacterium
CAAACATTTCTAAATTTTTATATGTAAAAAAACTATTTCTTTTTTGATTATCCATAGTACTATATCCTGTTACTTTATTAATAAAATAACTTTCATCACTATCTATTCCTTTATTAGAAAAATTAATAGATAAGGCTTGTTCTTTAGTAAATCTACCTTGATACTCATCATACTCTCCAAATACTCCAGATGGAGAAATATAATTTAAATCTTCTTCATTATTCACAACTTCAATAGATATATCATTTGTAGATTCTAATTCTTCATCACTATCAATAAATGTTCCATCATAGCTTATATTTCCAATCTCATTATTTTCTGCCAAACCTAATTCTTGCCATTCATTACCAACAATCTCAATCTTTGCTATCTTAATTTTATTAACTATAGATAAGTCAGTTGTAGATATCCATAGTCTCATATGTTTAATATCAGATAATGAGGGGTTTCCAACTGAACCTATATTAATACCAGAAGGACCATCCGTATTAGCTACATTATCCTGAAAATCAATTATAGGAATTCTATATAATTTCCAACCATCATCTGATCCACTTTGAAGATCAACATATGATTTTTCACAGAATTCACCATCATTCATTTTACAATCATAGTTTGATATATGATGATTTATATTGAATTTAACAGTAAAGTAATTATTAGTAGTATTCAAACTATTATCACTATTTAATTCTTCTGTATTAGGTGTTTTCTTTACTGAACCATTATTTTCTGTACCATTAATTCGACTATAATTATCAGATTTAGATTCATAGTAATAATTATCTCTATTAGGGTCATTACAATTACCACATGCATAATCATTTATATTGGTATTATCAGTTATGCAACTCTCACAATATGTTGGACCATCTTTATTTAAACACCCACCCCAGCCATCTTCATAATCATCCTCACATTCATCAAACCCTATATCTTCACCTTGTTCTAAAATATTATTACCTTCAACGGTATCACTATTCATAGGCTGATCTTCTTGATCTAACATTCCATTTTGATTTATATCCTCACTAATAGTACCTAAATCAATATGAAACTCTAGTTCATCTCCAACATCTGCATTCATCCATATATCTATATACTTATTTTTTGTTTGATCTCGATCCATTTTATTCAAAGAATATGTAATACCACTCCAATATGAAAAATCTTCTTTTTTATTACATTGTCCTTCATCAAAAATACATCCTTCTGATTCTTCACATTGGTTTTCCTGATAATTTTCACAAAAATCTTTTTCTAAATAAGCAGGTTCTCCTTGTTCGAGCTCTAACCATAACGTCCTAGTTGTCTGATTATTAGCTGTTGTTGTGACCTCTATATTTGGCCAGATATCATTTGTTTTAACTTCTTCATATGGACTATAATAATACATATCAACACGGTTTTTTATATGCATATCTTTCCTATTAGGAGGAGAAGATAATTTCCAATCATTATAACCCGCACTTATATTTGTGATAATTTTAGCTGATTCAAAATCATCTATATAAGCTTTACCTAGTGGGTTTGGATTAGGGAATACTTGAGCAAATTCTGTCCCAATCTTAAAACTCACATTTTTACTGAAATCAAAATTAGTATTTCGATTTATTTTATCGGTTAATTCCTTAAAATCTTTTTGATATGTTACTCCAATATGCCATAAGATATTTTCCATAGGTTCATAGCCAACATCAACCTTTTCTTCAGCTAATGTTTGTGAATAATAATATAGACCTCCATAAATATCAGAAAAATCATTTAACTTATATTGCATATAGGTTCCAGCCAACACTTTCTGGTCAAATGAAACAAGCTCATTTTGATCATACGTAACTGTTATCTCCGCAGATGGATCAGTTGCTCTCTCACTTAATAATGTTAAATTACCGGAAAAATAATCGATTGTATAATCTTGTCCTTTAGCCAAACGAGTTGATCCATTTAATAAGACATTTTCACTATTTTCAATAACCATAAAACCTAATGAAATGGTTGACGAGCTTGATGCATGTTGGACATTAATTGAGAAGCGAGTTTCTGCATTTGTTGATGAAGATATCAAATTGTCATAATACATAGCTGGACCATCTGTATAGTTTTCATAGAAAATTGATTCATCTTCAGATAAGCCTGATAAATCACTTTGAAAGATATCTTCTAAAACATCATCTGAATTCCCCCAATATCTCTGAATACCATTGTATTCTTCAAATGGATTATCATCATAAGAAAACGGCATATGAAAAGGGAACCAAATTTCACCTTCATCTGCATTGACTACCCAGTTATTATCAGTATCTATTTTTCCATCTCCACGCTCAATTTCAATACCACTTGCATTTTTTGAATCTAAACCGAAAATATGTAGAAAGGATTCCCCGCTTGAGCTTATAACATCTGTTCCAGAATTACTAGCCGTGTATACAATATCTACTGACAAAGAGTTTTTATCGATCTCATATGCTCCAAGAGAATAGATATTTTTAAGCATTAAATGCCATGTTTTAGATGAAGAATTCTGTGAGCCATCTTTGATTAACTTTAAATAAAGCACTGTATTTTGATACCCTGATTCACCATTATTTTCTTTATAATCTTCACCTGCGATTAAAGTGGGATCATTATTTTCACATATACTATCTCCTTCGTCATTTTGTTTTAAACACTGGTCTTGACCTTGGAAACCATCTGTAAAATTAACCTCAATCCAACTATTTTCAGGAGCATCGCATCCACCTCCCTCTAACAATGTTGGGCAGCAATCAATTCCTTCATTACACTCATCAAATAAAACTCTAGTACCACTACCTTTTATAACACCATAATAATCAGTATCTGTTTGTGATTCTTTTTCATCAGTTATATCATTATTTACTATTGTGTAATGCGCAGCGATATATTCAGATGTATTATTACCTAATAATGTTATAATACCAAGCCTCCTATCAACTCGATAATCTGTATCTTCAATTAGCTGGGACCAAGAACCTATTTCGGTGTTATCATCATTATTTATCCCCTCTTCAAGATACATATTAACATATGCTACTCCACTCTCCAATCCCTGTTCATACACTGAACCTGTATTTTTTTTCTTAAATAAAATAATATCTTTTATTTCATATCTTGGATCATTAACAGGTAAGAATGTATTATTTTGTGTTAATGGATAGAAATCTTTTTTGAATTTTGTATCGATAAAAAAGTATTTATTTCTAATAAAATTATAATCATTAATAATATGGCCGCTAGCTGTATTCCCACCACCTTCAAATGTTTTAGAGTTTTTTATTGCTTTCTCTCTACCTATAACTGAAGTTATAGTTAAGGGCCCAAATTGATTAACAAATTTTGCTCCAAAAAGTCCACTACTACCACCAGAAACAGAAGCTAATGTCCCTTGTGCAAGCGATAAATTAATATTACCAATAGATAATTCTTTTATAATTTCATTTTCATAACCTTTATACATAATCTTAAGTGCGTTTTCCCATTCAAAATCAGATTGTGAATTCTGATTTGCTGTAATTGATAACCTCTCACCAATATTTGCACTTAAAGTAAATTGCTGTGTTTGATTAATATTTAAATTAAAATCATCCCTATTTTGATTAAATAATTCTTCTTCTTGCTGTATATAGCTAAGAGAACCTGATATTGTAATTGAACCTTTAAGTTCAATTGAAAAAAAATCATTACTATAAAGAAGAATTCCAGTTGCAGGACCCGTATCCAGATTAACAAAAGTATAACTATTTATAATATGTTCTCTAAATAAAAATTTCTGCATTTGAGATAACATAACTTTAAAATAATCACTGATTTTAATTGCTGCTGGTAAGGCTGTTAATCGCTTTGGAATATTTTCTAAATTAATATTATAGTACTCTCTTATTAAAAATGTATTGTTATCATACCCTAATTTCATATCCCTGTAAATAGGTTTACCTTTTAATAAATTTTTAGGATTTAATAAATGAGTTTTTACATTAAATAAATATTCGTGATTACCAATTAAATTATACCTATTAACTAAATCTTTTATAAAATTATTATACTTTGAATTCTTATCCAATTCAGAGAATGCAAATAAATTTAAAAATTGTACTTTTTTAAAGTTCATTGGATAAGCATATAATTTATAAAATCGTTCAAGTATGGCTTCATCTGGTGTGGTATTAAAACCATAAAAGCATGAATCATCATTATAAAAATTACAATCTTCTCTATAATTAATAGCATTCGGATTACTACAACATTCAAAATAATCAAAATAGCAGCTATCATCTTCAAATAGACATTCATTATTCACATCAGCAGAAGGGAGCACATCACCAGAAAAATAATAACAATCTTCATTAAAATTTAGGGCTAAAGGATTCATGCATCCTGTACAAGCTTCATTAATAATATTAGGATTACATACACCACATGCATCAGTAATAGCTGGTATGCCTTGTTCATCATAACAATCTAATTTATTTAAAACAAAATTATCAGGACCAGGAAAACCAAAACATACTATTTTTATTTGAGAAATTTCTCCTAAACCATCAGAATCAGAATCAATATACCAAGTTTGTTGATTTTCTACTCTACAGCAATTATTTTCTTCATCAAGAATATAATTTTCATCTCCCCAGTCACCATTACAGTTTTGGATACAATCATTAGAGCTATCTGTATCACATATCCCGCATTTATCTAATACTGAACTACCCCCACATTCATTATTGCAATCAAGTATATTACCAGAGCAATCACATTCTCCTTTTTTAATATTAGAGCATCCACAATCATATATCTTACCTGGACCATTGCATACACCACATTCATCTTCTATAGAATCTCCATTACATATTCCTGCACAATCTTCAATAGCACTACCTCCGCACTGACCATCACAATCTTTTATCATCCCACCATCACATATACCCATACAATCTATAGCTGCATCACCATTACAAATTCCAGCACAATCTTTTATTGCAGTTCCACCCCAATCTCCTTTACAGTCTTGAATACAATCATTCCTAGGATCAGAATCACATATTCCACAATTATCTCTATATTGACAACTATTTCTATCATTAACTTGAGCTGTAGGTTCATAATTACAGGCATCTGAATCTTTACATCCTTTAGCTTTTGGGAATTCACATGACCCATCATCAACTGTTGCTCTGGGATTATAATTGATTGCTACGGGGTTACGACATCCAGGGATATCTATGGAAGAATCCTGCATTAATAATAGATTATTAATCGATAATAAAAAATAAAGTATTAAAAATACTTTTAATTTGATGTTATGGTAATTAACCTTCACCTTAGCAGTTGTTCGCTAGGCATTCTCCTTCATATTAGGGACATTAAAATAGGTTGCTAAATCAGCTTTCAAAGCTTTAATAGCTCTACTACGGTGTGACACTAAGTTTTTCTGTTCTATTTTCATCTCAGCAAATGTCTTTTTTAAATCAGGTACATAAAATATGGGATCATACCCAAAACCTGCAATACCTTTCTTTGTTCGCGTTACAGTTCCTTGTACGATTCCCTCGGAAGTAAGTTCCACATTATCATCAACATATGCCATAACAGTTTTAAAAGTAGCTCCCCTCTTATTTTCAGGTACATTTTTCATTTCTTTTAGCATTTTATTAACATTGTCTAAATAGCTACAATTTTTACCTGCATACCTTGCTGTAAATACTCCAGGAGCACCATTAAGTGCATCAACTTCTAATCCTGTATCATCAGAGATAGTAGGAAGAGATGTTATCTTATGTACAGTTCGTGCTTTAATAAGGGCATTATCTTTTAAAGTTTTTCCATCTTCTATAATTTCTTTGATTTTAGGGAATTCATAAAGGCTTATGAGTTCAATATCTAACGAGCACAGACCATAATGAAGCTCTTTAAATTTATCTTTATTGTGTGTTGCTACAACTATTTTCATTAATAATTATATTTTTATTTATGATATGCATATAAAATTAATAAATTTAATTAGATTTTTTCTTAAATATATTGGCTCTGTAGCTCAGTCGGTAGAGCAGAGGACTGAAAATCCTTGTGTCGGTGGTTCAATTCCGCCCGGAGCCACATAAAACCCCTTCAGAAATGTTGGGGTTTTTTGTTTATGGCGTAATAGTGTATTTTATGTTAAAAAAGCTTCAAAGTGACGAAAAACGTCACAGATACGTCACTGAGAACTTAACAATATAATATCAAAGTTTCAACCAAATCCAACCCCCATACCCCTTAAAGCAAGGGGGTGCATCCTATATTATATGACAAGCACCCATTCTAATATTATTTTTTAAAAAATTTTGTTAAATTTATGCGCC
>CAYVTK010000050.1:0-6343 GCA_964454465.1 uncultured bacterium
CAAAAAAATAATAAAATATTAGAAAATCAAATTCTAGAACAAGAAAATAAAATTAGTATTCTTATTGATGAAATAGAGTCTTTAAAAGAAAAGGATGAAAATTTAAGAAAGCTATTAAAAATCCCATCCATTAATGATGATATTCGAAAATTGGGTGTAGGAGGAGCAGATTCTATTCAAAGCTTTAATGACTTAAATTATCTTTTGCCAAATGAATTTGATTTAGATAAGCTACCCAAGAATATTGCTTTCATAGAAAGAAGTATCAATTTAGAAAAACTAAGTTATAAAGAAATTGAATCTATTTTAGATGAAAAAATAGATTATTATTTACATTACCCTGCAATTTATCCAGTCTCCCTGCATGATGCTAGAAGAACATCTCGATATGGTTATAGAAGAGATCCATTTACAAAAACGAGAAGATTTCATGAAGGCGATGATTTTTCTGGACCAATTGGAGTTGAGGTGCGTGCTACTGCAAATGGTACAGTTATTTCTTCAAAAAGGTATGGGTCATTTGGTAACTATATAGAAATAGATCATGGTAATGGCTATGTTACTGTTTATGGACATCTTTCTAAGCGAGACGTTCATAGAGGAGATAAAGTAGAAAGAGGAGAAAAAATAGGGGAAGTTGGCAATACTGGTAGGTCTACAGCTCCTCACCTTCATTATGAAATACTTTATAATAATAAACATATTAACCCTAATAAATATTATTTCCAGATGGAATCATGAAAAATAAGAATTATTATATAGAAACATATGGCTGTCAGATGAATGTATATGACTCTGAATTAGTTGAAAGCCATTTGCTGAAGACTGGTTACAAAGAAACAAATAATATAGAATTAGCAGACCTCATTTTTTTAAATACATGCGCGATTAGAGAAAAAGCACAAGAAACTGTACATAATAGGTTGTCCAGCTTAGCTTATTTAAAAAAAAGAAATCCTAATTTAATTATAGGAGTCTTAGGTTGCATGGCCCAAAATCTAAAAGATGATTTATTGAAAGATAAACCATATGTTGATGTTATTTTAGGCCCTGATTCTTATAGGAGAATCCCTGAAATTATTAATAATAGAAATAGTAAGCTTAACCATGTTGTTGATACAAAATTATCAAAATATGAAATTTACAATGATTTATTTCCATCTAGGAAAGAAGGTGTGAATGCATGGATTTCAATTATGCGAGGTTGTGATAAGTTTTGCACTTTTTGTATTGTTCCATTTACTAGAGGTAGAGAAAGAAGTCGATCTATTCCATCTATCATTAATGAGGCGAAAGAAGCTGTAAATAATGGTTTTGTAGAAATTACATTATTAGGACAAAATGTAAATTCATACCAAACATCAGAAGGAAATTTTTCTTATTTATTAGAAAAAGTTGCACAAATCAAAGGGCTTAAAAGAATTAGATATACTTCTCCTCATCCTCAAGATTTTGATGAGAAATTATTGAAAATTATGAGTTCTTATGATAATATTTGCAGCTATATTCATTTACCTTTACAGGCAGGCTCAAACAGTATTCTAAAAAGAATGAATAGAACTTATACAAAAGAAGAATTTATTAATTTAGTTAGTAAAATTCGCACCTATATTCCGGGTTGTTCTATAAGTACAGATATAATTGTTGGATTTCCAGGAGAAACGGAATCTGATTTTCAAGAAACTCTTAATATGATGAAAAAAATTAGATTTAATTTTGCTTATATGTTTAAATATTCAGCAAGGCCAGGGACAAAAGCTGCAGAATATGATAATCAATTACCTGAAGATACTAAGCAGAATAGATTAGAAAAATTGATTGATTTACAATCTTCGATTACACTGAAAAACAATATGGAGAAAATTAATTCAATTCAGCATGTTTTAATTGAGAAGGAAAGTAAAAAATCAAAAAAGTATTGGTCTGGAAGAACAGATGGAAATACCTGGGTTATAATAAAGAAAAAAGAAGAAGATATTAAACAAGTTGTACCTGTAAAAATTAATGATGCTAAAGGTGTAACTTTATTTGGAGATAGTCTAACCAATGAGGAGCTTTTATATGAAACTAATTAAATATATTTTATTTATCATCATATTGATTACAAGTGTTGTATTTATTAAAGAGCTTGATTCTGTTAATATTCTAAGTGATGGAACTCCTATAAAAATTAAAATTCCATATCTAACAAGTGCTATTGGATTTGAGGAAGGCTTGAAAACATGGCAGGCGATTATTTTTACTCTATCAATAGGTGTTTTTATTGGATTTATTATTGCCTTGGTTCAGATTATATCACAAAAAGCTGAAATGATATCATTGAAGTCAAGTTTACGAAAAGCTAATGATGAACTTGATATTTTGAGAAATCAAAACCTAGATGATGATTTAGAATTAATTGATGAAAATGTAGATGATGAATTATAAATGGAAATAATATTTTATTTATTCTTAATTTTAATTATAGTAAGTGTACCTCTTATTTTACACTATTTAAAAAAACCTAATCATAGTGCTTCCATAAAAGATTTATATGCTGAAGGTTTAGATATGCTTATAATGGGTAAAAGAAAAAAAGCATATAAGAGTTTTAAGTTAATTATTGAAAAAGACTCAAATAACATCAAAGCATATTTATACTTAGGACAAGTTGTTAGAGATGGAGGCAATCCTAAAAAGGCATTAGATATACATCAACCATTATTATACAGAAAAGATTTAAATAATTATGATAAAGTGGAATTGTATAAAAATATATCTTTAGATTATTGTCAAATGGATAATTTTGACCAATCAATAAGTTTTGCAAAGAAAATTTTAACAATTGAAAAATTTAATGATTGGTCTATCAATCATCTTATAAGAATGTATAAAGATATAAATGATTGGACAAATGCGACAGAATATTTGAAAATGCTATTTGAAATGAATAAAAATACTAATTATACAAAACTAGCATTGTATAAAATTCAAGAAGGTAGAATTCTATTAAAAAATAATGATTTCAATTCATCAAGGGATGCATTTGAAGAAGCATTGAATCTGAATTCAGAATTGAATGTTTCTTATTATTTTATAGGTAATGCATTTGCAGATGAAAGCAATTATATTTATGATAGTGCTTTAGTTTTAGATAACGAATCTGATATTAGCTTAGAAAAAAATGAACAAAGTCAAAAACTTAAGGTAGATGCAGAAAATATACTAGCAAAGGCTATAACTATGTGGGGACACTTCATAGAAAATATGCCTGAATATTCATGGATGATACTACCTACCTTAAAAGATGCCTTGCAAGCGTTACATAGATACGATGATATAGAAAAATTGCTTATTCAAACTAAAAATAAAAATGATAATAGTCTAGATATAGTTTATCATTTGGCAGATTTTTATGCTAATAAAGGTGATATAGATAAGGCCCTTAAAACAATAAATAAGGGGTTAGATAAAAACAAAGATTCATTAATAGCACAGTTGAAAAAAATTAAAATTATTTGTTTAAAAAATAAAGAAAGTGGTTTGTCTGTGCAAATTGATAAATTAATAATTTCATTAATGAGAGATGAACGTTATTTAAAATATAAACAAAGTTATAATGATGAGAATATGAGGTGGCTTTTTGAAACAAATAATATTGAATAATAGCCTGTTTCTTATATTTTTTTCTATAACTTTTTCTAATCAAGTTGATAAAATGATTAATGATTTAATTTCAGGAAAAACAAATAATTCTTTTACTGATATGAGATCTCAAATAAACGATATTAGTTTTGAGAATGATAAAGAACTTATACTTAGAGGACTTTTAGAAATTGAAGGAGAAAAGTCCTTCAATTTTTTTAAGGATTATATTGATAAAAATAATGATGGATATTATTCAAGTTTAGCTCTATCAAAAATAGCAGATTATTATTATACAGAAGGTCTATATAGCAAATCTTCAAAATGGTATAAGAATTTATTGTTTAATTCTGAAAATGTAGAAAATTTAGTTCCTTCTATCAATTATTTTATTAATTCTCTGGCAGTTATAGGTAAACTGGATTCTGCTAAGTATTATAGCAAATTACTAAAAAATAAATTTCCTAGGTTGAATTTTAATAGTGAATTTTATTTGGATGATAATAGTTTATCAAATAATAATAATTCTAAAGGTATATATACTGATAAGAGTTATTATGTTCAAATTGGTTTATATGAAAGGTATAGTGATGCTACCTATAATAGGAGCGTACTATTGTCTTCTGGTTTTTTATCAAGAATTGATGAAGTATTTCTTGATAATGATGCATTATATGCTCTTAGAGTAGGTTATTATTCAGATATTCAAAAAGCAGAGAATATTAAAAGAAGAATTCGTTCTAGATTAGGTTTGACTGATTTAGAAATTATGGAATTAAAATAAATATTTAATGGAAGCGAATGCAATCCTGGTGGATGCCACAGCCTTCAAAGCTGCTGTCCTGATGAAAATTGGGAGGTGGGTTCGATTCCCACACGTTTCCGCAACATTTATATGCTAAGTGCATTATATATATTATTTTTTTCATGTCTCATATCTCAAGGTATGTATGTAAGTAAAGAGGATATAACGGTATATTCTCTTAATTTAGATATGCTCTCTATAGATGATGATGAACAATTAGGAACTAAAAATGAGTATTGGGGGATAGGACTATCCTCAGTAACCAAAGGGAAAAATGAATATAGCATACATTATCAAAAAAAGGATAAATATGAATCAATAGAAACTTTATATAATTATTATATAAAACCTGATTTTTATTTAAAAGTGAGATATGGAATTTCTTCTAAATTTATAAAAAACTATAATAATGGCTCTAATACTACAGAATATGGTACAAGATTATCTTTTTATGGTGATAGTAAAAATAAAAATGATAATGCTCTGAAATTTTATCCTATTTTTAGTTATGAATATTTCTTTCTTGAAGATGATTCATATGATGTGTTTAAACTTGGATTATCAATTTTATTTAATGATATAGGTATAGAGCCTTCATTATCTTATATTTCAAAAGATAGAACTGACTTTGCTATTAAATTATATTTATGGGAGTTTAGTTCCTACTAGCTGTCTGTACCTAATACAAGATTAACTAATGCAACTACATCAAGTATATTAACAATTCCATCCTGATTTAAATCTGCAGAATCAAGATTTTCAGATGTTCCTAAAATAATACTAATACATACAATAATATCAAGAATATTGATAATAGAATCATCATTTATGTCTCCATTTGGATATGTGCTATCAAATTGATCGTAGGTATATCTTTCTGCTCTAGCAATTAATGACATATTGCTAGGATAATCATAATCCCATACGGTTTCTCCCTCTGATGTAACTTCAAAAATATATGACTCTGTCGCTTCTGTTATGAGTGTATTTCCATTTTCTAATCTAAATGCACCGCCTTGAGCTTGTGATGCAAATCCTCCTGAATGATACCATGTGAAATCATCTGGTCCAAAAGGTTGATGATCTTCTATCATATATGTTCCATCATTATTTATAGGTGTAGTAATTTCACAAACTGAAGAACTCTGATTGCTTGGGTAAAAATTATTAAATAATATTAAATTTCCTTCTCCAGGATATCCTTCTGGAATCCAATTAACTCCATGTTGAGCATCTAGAATTTGAGAAGAACCTCTATTGTAATTTTGAGGGTTTCCCCATCTGTAAAGAAAATCTCGACCTCTACCATAAAGACCACCACTATGATTAGCTGCTTCTTCTATTGTTGTAGAATGATCAATTATATAAAATTCACTCATATGCCTTGAAGATAAAACAATCTGATTATAAATTTGATTATAAGAGATACAATTAGAATGATTCCAATCTGATATGCCAGAACCACCTGCTCCGCTACCTGAATTACTTTGACAATTAATATCAAGTAAATGAGGAACATCTCTAACAATAGCATAATTACTTGCAAATGGATTAATATCTTGAATTAAACGATCCCAAAAATGCCATTTCCATACAATATTAGCAGCATTAGAACCTATTGGTTCAATTTCGACAATCATATCTAAAGTCATAGGTCCATTAATACTAGATATACCCATATCAAGAGCTTCTTGTTGAGTTTTAATTTCACTACATATAGCAAGAATATTACCATTTGGCAATACGGCAATATCATGATGAGGCACACAAATTTCCTCTGGCAAATAATAATCCCAAATAATATCACCAACCCAATTCATAATTTTAAAACGTCCTCCAACAGACCCACCTCCTCCTTGACCTCCATTTTGATTAGAAATCTTACAGGGGACATAAAGCAGACTATCAGGAGTT
>CAYVTK010000051.1:0-6264 GCA_964454465.1 uncultured bacterium
ATAAATGTATGCATAAATTATTTATATAAAAAATCAATGAATTATAGAATTACAATATTATTAGTTATTGCATTATTATCAGTTAGTACCTCTCCTATCATAGCTAAATATTTAAGTGGAGTTCCTGCTATTTCTATTTCATTTTGGCGTATGTTTATTGGATCTTTTTTACTATGGGTTTATAGTAGTTTTAAAAATCAGGGTAGTATGAATAGTAATAAAAATTATTATAAAACAATATTGGCAGGTATTTTACTAGGACTTCATTTTGCTTTATTCTTTGGATCTATAAAGCTAACATTAATATCTAATGCAACATTCTTAGGTACATTAGCACCATTATTTACATTGATATTAGAAATAGCAATTTTAAAGAGAAAATTTAATCCTAAAATTATATTAGGTCTAGGTATATCACTTATTGGAGCATATGTTATATTTGGAAATGAGTTTGATTTGTCTGAAAAATATACTTTAGGAAATTTTTTAGCTCTATCTTGCTCTTTATGTTTAGCATTATGTTTTATGATCGCTGAAAAAATCAGGCAAATTGAAACAACAATAATTTATACACGTTCACTTTATCTATCTGCAGCAATCACATTGCTATTGATTGCATTAATATCAGGGACCTCCTTATTTGGATTTACATTTCATGAATATTTAGGATTATTATTTTTAGGTATAGTCCCAACAATTATAGGACATAATGCAATTTATTATGCAGTAAAATATGTTTCACCTACAATTGTTTCTGCATTTCCTCTAGGAGAACCAATCCTTGCAACTATTCTAGCATTTTTTATATTTGGAGAATCTATTGGAATTAATATTTATATTGGAGGATCTATTACTTTCTTAGGATTAATCCTTATAACAATTAAAAAATAATTAATCATTATTATTTTATATAATCTTATATTTAATCCTATATAATTGGAGAAAATATTTATGAGAAAAATGATAATATTATTTTTGAGTATAGCTTTTGTATTTACACAGGGAATTGTAGAATATGGTTCCTTTTATAGTGAATCTTTAGCTGAAAATAGAAATTATACAATTTATTTACCAGAGGGGTATTATGAAGAGGATGAAGAATACCCTGTTATTTATTTTTTACATGGTTTTGGTGGTACAAATAATTCATATAATGCATTTCATTCATCTCTTAATTCTATGATGACAGATGGTACAATTATGAAAATGATTGTAGTTTCTGCAGATGGTAGTACTGATTTATATTCTGGTAGTTTTTACACAAATTCTATTTTAAATGGAAATTATGAAGATTATATTGCTTATGATTTAGTTAATCATATTGATGCCTCTTTTAGAACATTGGCTATGAAGGAATTTCGTGCACTTAGCGGTCATTCAATGGGCGGTTATGGTGCTTTTAGATTAGGTTTATATCATAGTGATATTTTTTCTTCATTTGCTGCTCATAGTGGGCCAATTCATCTTGAAAGTTTAAATAATCCTTTTTTAATTAATATAATTTTAATTGAAGCATTTTTTGGTCCTTTAGAACCGGATAATGGTCCAACGACTTTAATGATGTTTGGATTATCAGCAGCGTTTAGCCCAAATTTAGATAATCCTCCTTGGTATGTTGATTTACCGATGGATAGTAGTGGGAATGTAGATTGGGATGTTTTTGAAATGTGGCAGGCTCATGACCCTTATTTATTAGTAGATAATCATATCGAGACATTAGCTACGCAAAATATTTATTTTGACTGTGGAAGCAATGATGAACTGCAGTTATTTCCACATAATGAAGATATGCATGATAAATTATTTGAACTTGGAATAGAACATACATATGCTCCATATTCAGGAAGTCACTCAGGAAGCATTTATCAAAAACTTGAAGATTCTTTTGAATTTCATTCTAATTATTTTGCTACAGTAGATTTTGGACAACTTGGAGATCTTAATGAAGATGGTCTCCTGAATATTTTGGATATTGTGCAAATTGTTAATCTTGTATTAGGGTCAGGTTATCAGGATACAGCTGATATGAATAATGATGGAATTATTAATATTTTAGATGTTGTATCACTAGTAAATGCTGTCCTTGGAACTTAATGCTCAAAAATCATACTATCATTTTTGAATGTTTTAAATTCTAATACATTTCCTGAAGGATCTTGAATAAAGAAAGTAGCTTGTTCTCCTTTTTCACCTTTAAACCTTGTGTTTGGCTCAATAATAAATTTAATATTTGAGTCTATAATTTTATTGCAAAGTTCATCCCATTGATTCATTTTTAGAATAACTCCAAAATGCCTAGCTGGAACATTATGTCCATCAACGTAATTTGCATGAATATTGGGAAAATTTTTTTTAACTTTATGTGCTGATAATTGATGACCAAAAAAATTAAAATCAACCCAATTCTCTGATTTGCGACCAATAGTACATCCTAATATTTTAACATACCAATTAATTGTTTTTGTAATATTTATTACAGGAAATGCTAGGTGGAATGGCCGTATTTTTTTATACATAAAATTTTATTCAATTATGATTGTCCCACAATTAAAAGTTCCTTGAGTACAAAATTGATATTCTTGGACCAATGATGGTGAATATTGAAAAGCTCCATTTATATTACTATTTCCTAAAATATAACCATAGCTTTTATGCCAATGACAATGCTCATTATCATTACAGTCATCTATATTAGTGTAATTATTACAAGATATTCCTTCTTCTTCATCAATTTGGTTGCATGCATCTTTAAATGTATCTATTTCTGGATTAAAAATTGTATTAGCAGGGACTGATATTTCAAAATTATTCCATAATAGATTATCTTCTGTATTGGTTGTTTCTATTGAAATATTTTCATTAGATGTATTTATGAAATATATTGGTTTACAGCTTTTAGTTATAAAAGTAGCAATCCATTCACAATTTAGCTCATGAGGTTCTGTACATCCAGATAATGGACCTGTAATATCCTCACAGCATTCCTTATTAGTGAAATTATTACAATTACCCTCTCCTTGACAAAAATAATCTTCTGTAAGAAACTTTAAATCTATTTCTAAGGGTGGATTATCAATTAGAATATAACATATACCATTTTCATTAGGTCCAATTATATTTTCACAATTTCCATCTTGACAACATTGAGTTTCTATCAAAGTTGAATTATAATCACAAGGACATTCTAAACTAGACATTGGTTGATTATAATTCCCAGCTTCTGGATCTGTGCATAGCCCCATGCATTCATATTCATTTTGAATTTCACCAAAACATGTTCCACAAGCATCCATAGCCCCTTTATTTGGACCATCACTACATTCTAGGTTAGTACTCCCATCGCAACATACACCGCATTGATCTTCTGTCTGTCCTATAGGGCAATATAAAGCTTCAGGTTCAGTACACCCAAAAAATATAATACTTAGTATTACTATTAAATAGTTTATATTCATTTTGAACTAATTTTAGTATTATAATTATTTTTTATTATACTATTCCAATTGTTATTTTGTGATTTTAAATATGAGTCAAAAAATAGAGTGATTGTTTTATTCAAATCTAAGGTTAGTGTTTTACCAGGTTTTCCTGATAACCCCATTAATCTTGTAAATCTAGTAAGATATGGAATATCTGCATAATCAAAATGATTAGATTTTTTTATTTCCATAATGTAGGAGTCATTTTTATTATTTTTATGAAAATCAAATAATAATTCTTCATTATAAGGAGCTCCATGCCAATTTTTTTGTTCTTGGCCAATATAGGAGAAAGGAATATTAATTCCAGAATTAATTATATTTCTTGGTATAGGTTCAAACCAACCATCTAAATTCATACATGCATCTATCCTAGAATCTAATGATGAACTTACAACTGCTGTCCCTCCACCAAAGGAATGTCCAAATACACCTATATGTTCTATGTTAGATAGCCTCCCAATATAAAACCCTTGTGTTTTAAATGCTTCAATTTGATCAATAAGAAAAGATATATCATCTGCTCTTGTCTTAATTTGAGGAATCCGAACCTTGTAAAATTCTTCTCTATTTGCATCATCTGATAGGTATGAATCAAATGCTATGTATGTTGAATCATTAAATACTGTAATGTTAGCATCATAGCTATGCTCAATAGCAAATACGATATAACCATTACTAACTAGAGATTCTATGTTCGCTGTATTTTGTGTTCTATTACCACCAAGCCCATGTGAAAAAATAATAACAGGAAATTCAGCTTCTATAGGTTTTGATTTATAATAAGCATTTGCTTGAATTTCTTTAATATGTTCAATAAGACGTTGTTTGACCCCTAAGCGTTTTGAAATATAAGGCATTCTTATATCAGGGTAATCTAAATAAGGATAAAGCGAGTCACTTTTTTCAGATGAAGGGTACCATACCTGTACAACTATTTTTCTAAAGTCATTTGTTTTTTCTGTAAAAATTTCTGGTCTATTTATATCTTCTAATATTAAGACATCTGTACCAATAAGAAATTTTCCATCAGGTTCTGGTAGATTTTTAAATGGAATCATGACAGAACAGCTTTGAAGGAAGAAAATCCCTATGATATAGAGGCTTAACTTTTTCATTTTATAACTTTACTTTCCCTAAAATAATATCTTTTAGCATTACCCAATCTCCCATAAAACTATATATAGGATATTTAAAAGTTGCAGGTTTGTTTTTTTCAAAAAAGAAATGACCAATCCATGCGAAACTATATCCAAATAAGAATGAAACTGGAATTAGTTTATATTGCTCAATATATAAAGCATAAAACAGGAAAAAAAGTCCTGCTAATGAACCAATAGCATGTAAAATTTTATTGATTTTTAATTTATGCTCCGATAAATAATATGGATAAAAATCTTTGAAAGATGTAAATTTAGTATCACTCATATACAGCGTATATTAAAAAAAAATCAGTAATAATAAAATGGAAAGATATAAGGATAAAACGATATTAATAACGGGAGCATCATCAGGTATTGGCGAAGAATTTGCAAAGCGTTTAGATCAATTAGGTGCAAACTTAATTCTAACGGCACGTAGCGAAGATAAATTATTAAAATTAGCTGCAACTATGAATAATGCTCATGTAATTGCAGGAGACTTATCTAAGAAAGAATTTCCAGAAGAATTATACAACAAAATAAAAAATAAGGGTATTGATATTGATATTTTAATTAATAATGCAGGATTTGGTTATTCTGGAAAATTTTTGGATACATCTATGCAAAATTATGAAGAAATGATTAATCTAAATATTTGCTCTTTAACACACTTAACACATTTATTTTTAAAAGATATGGTTTTAAATAATAAGGGAGGTATTATAAATATATCATCTCTTGCATCGTTTCAACCTATCCCATACTTTAGTATCTATGCAGCAACAAAAGCATTTGTAACTTCTTTTACGTTAAGCTTATATGAAGAGTATCGTGAAAAGAATGTACGTATTCTTGGAGTATGTCCTGGATATACAAAAACAAATTTTAATAAAAGAGCACATATGAGCTCTAAACCTGTAGCAGGATATCTTATGAGTTCTAAGGAAGTCGTCAATGAATCACTTAAGGCTTACCAGAAAGGTAAATTTATTATTATTAATGGAAAAATTAATCGTTTTGCAAAATTGTTTACATCTCTTATACCTAGAAAATGGAGTTTAAAAATGGCTAGCTCCATTATTAAGAAAGGTATGTCAAATAAACAATGGTAATTTTTCTTAGTGAATAAAAATCAATTTTCATCATTATTTAGTTTATCTGATTATTTAAGTTGAACGTTTTTATTTTTTTACAATTTGTTAAAAACTTACTATCTATTGTTTTTGTATATTAAATCAATTGATACATTAATTAAAGTCTAGAGATATGATAAATTTTTTTATATTTAGAATAATTATATTTTTTATTGGTTTTGCTATCTGTCAAATTCCAAATGAAAGATTGTATATTACGATTCAAATGCAGGATCAGGTAGGTATCATTGATACTGAGCTAAATGAGATTGAAAGTATTGTTGAAACTGAAATGCAAAATAATCAAGATATTAACTGTATGGATTACCAAGATCAAATGATGTGCGATATGATGGCTGGATGTGAATGGATGATGGGAATGTGTATGGAAATTCCAGATCAAGATTGCATGACATATGATAATGAAATGGATTGTGGTATGGCTGATGGTTGTATGTGGATGAATAATCACTGTATGGAAGTTGATGATAGTTGTATGGATTACGAAGA
>CAYVTK010000052.1:0-6199 GCA_964454465.1 uncultured bacterium
TGATTCAGTTGTTTATGATGTTAAATGTTCAAAAGCTTTAGAAGATACAATTAAAAGGTATAAAGGACGCCCTATTATGTATAAAACTGGCCACTCTCTTATTAAGAATAAAATGATTGAATCAAATTCTAAGCTAGGAGGAGAAATGAGTGGACATATCTTTTTTTCAGATAGATATTATGGTTATGATGATGGTATATATGTTGCTTTGAGACTTATAGAAATATTATCTAAAAAAGAGAAAAAACTTTCTGAATACATATCTGAAATTCCTCAATATGTATCAACTCCTGAAATTAGAATAAATTGTATAAATGATACAGAAAAGTTTATTCTAACAAAAAAATTGGTTGCTTATTTTAGTGAAAAATTTGATTGTAGCCTTATTGATGGAGTGAGAGTTAATTTTAAGAATGGTTGGGCTCTTATTAGAGCTTCAAATACACAGCCTGTTTTAGTTTGTAGATGTGAAGCAAAAAATGAAGAAAATTTACATAATATAAAAAAAATAATTTTTGATAAAATTAAGTTGTTTGGAGGTAGTAAAATTGAACTTTGATGAAAAAATTTTAAATTATAAAAACATTGTTAATGAAAAGTTGAATGATATATACTTACAAGGACCTATTAATATTAGAGAACCTATAAATCATATACTTAAAGGAGGAAAACGTTTTCGTCCTATATTATGTTTATTAACTTGCTCATCTTTTAATGGTAATAAAAACAATGGATTAATAGCTTCTGTTGCAATAGAATTATTACACAATTTCACCTTAGTACATGATGATATTATGGATAACGATGATTTAAGACATGGAAATCCAACTATTCATAGTAAATGGGATAATTCGACTGCTATATTATCAGGAGATGCAATATTAGCATTAGCTTTAATACATTTAAATCATTTGACTGATAATAAAAATTTAATAATTGAAAAATTTAATGAAGCTTTAATTAAAGTTTGTGAGGGACAAGCCCTAGATTTATCCTTTGAAAATTCTGATATGATATCTGAAGAAGAATATATAGATATGATTGATAAAAAAACAGGCCATATTCTAGGATTATGTTCAGAGATAGGCTCTATTCTTTCAAGTGATAATAATACGCAACATAGTAAATTGAAAGAATACGGTATTTTAATTGGCCGTGCCTTTCAAATCCAAGATGACTTGTTGGAAGTTACTTCAAATCAAGAGAAAATGGGAAAATCCTTAAAAAGTGATTTTTTATTAAATAAAAAGACTTATTTAACTATCAAAGCAAATTTGATTGATAACAATATTGTAAACAAATGTATAAATATTGCTAAAAATGATTTTAATTTAGGTTTTTCATTATATAGAGAATTTTTACTAGAAAATGCTATTTTGGATGAAGCTAAGCAACAGATATTTTAGATAGTTTAGATATGAAAAATAATTATTTATATGAATATACAAACCTTATACTAAATAGAGATGCTTGATAATATAAAATCTATAGATAAAAATAATTTTTTTACAACTATTAAAGAATTCCCTATGCAAATTGAGGAAATTCTTGAAATGGGAAATATTATTCAAAATAAAAGTAATAATACAATTTCTTATGATAACATTTTGTTCTGTGGAATGGGAGGTTCAGCTATAGGCGCTGATTTATTAAAATCGATGATTCAGCATAAATTGAATATTCCAATTATTATTAATAGAGATTATGAATTGCCAAATTGGGCAACTTCTTCAACTTTAGTTCTTCTCTCATCATATTCTGGTAATACCGAAGAAATTGTTTCCTGCTACAATCAATGTATAGATAGAAAAATTAGTCCTCTAATTATTTCTTCAAATGGGGAATTATTAAAAAAGGCAAAAAAAAGAGCAGATCAATATGCTTTAATTCCAGTCGGTTTAATGCCAAGAGCTGCTCTAGGCTATGCTATCTCAATTTTATTTAAAGTATTTACTGAACTCGATATGATTGATTCCTCTGAGATAGATAAATTAAAAAAATCTATAGCTTCTTTAAAATCAGATGCAGAAAATTATTCAAATGTAGATTCTATTACTAATGCAGCTATATCTCTAGCTCAAGATAGTTTTGATACATTTAATATAATATATACAAGTAATAATATGGAAGTTGTTGGAATGAGGTTTAGGGCTCAATTAGCTGAAAATGCTAAAATTCTAGCCTCGCATTTTGTTCTTCCTGAACAAAATCACAATGAAATAGAAGCTTTTGGTAATATTTATATAAAAAAAATAAATGTATTTTGGATCTATGATACAAGTAATAATAAAAAAATATCAGAAAGAATGAAAATTACTTCATCTATGCTGGATGGTAAAGTTGAAAATCATAATATAGAATTTAATGGACCTACATTTATAGAAAGAGAGTTGAGAACTATTTATTTTTTAGATTGGGTTAGCTTTTATTGTTCTATATTGAATAATACAAATCCCTATCCTATTAATAGTATATCTAAGTTGAAATCATTGTTATGAGTTATTCTATAGTTGAGTTATATAAAATTATTTATTGTCCTGTAACTAAAAAATATAGAGTTATTTTTAATACTATTAATCAAAAGTTTAAATTTTCAATTTTACTAAATAATAATTATGCTAAAAATATTGCAATGGCATCAGAAAATATTAGTAGTATTTTGTTGTCTCAATATGAATTGTTTATCAACCTTTTAATGGAATTAGATTTAAAATTAAAAGAAGTTGTCATTGATAAAAAAAAAGAGAATATTAATGTTGTAATCCAAATTGATTCTCAGAAAAATAATATTTCTTTTAATCTTACTTCTTATATTGGAGATGCTTTAATACTAGCTATTAAATCTTTTGTCCCTATTAAAGTAGAAACACAATTACTTGTTGATAATAAAAAAGAGAATATAATTTCTTCTAAAAAAAATGAAGATTATTATAATGCTTCTCAAAACATAATATTAGATAATAAATCTCATGAAAGTAAAATTCTAATGTTAAAAACAGCATTAAATGATTGTTTAATTAAAGAAAATTATGAATCTGCAGCATTTCTTAGAGATAGAATTGAAATTTTAAATAGAAAAAAATGAGACTAAATTTTTATTTTATAATAACTTTGTTATTTTTATCCTGTGATAAAAAAGAAGATATAGATACTATTATTGGGGAATGGAGGTATAGTAAAAATTTATTTTTAGAAGAGCAACAAATCTCTAAATCTCCAAAGGTTGATTTGTCTGACATATTTAAAACAATTACAATGGTTTTTGAGACTACTGACTTTATATCTTATTTGGATGATCAAATTACAAAAGGTCAGTGGAAAATAGAGAATGATTCCTTATATATGTTTCTTGATAAACATGGTTGGAATAGCTATTTCTATAAGCATATTGATAACACCCTTATTATTTATGATAGAGATTTTATTATTGCGTTAAAAAGAGAAAATAGATGATTTATTGATATTTTTTGAATATTAAAGATGCATTATGGCCTCCAAAGCCAAATGTATTTGACATTGCGTATTTAATATTTCTATTGACTTTTTTATTTGGGGTATAGTCTAGATCACACTCTTTATCAGCATTTTTATAATTTATAGTAGGTGGTATGAAAGAGTGTTTAATCGATAATATACATGCAATTGCTTCTATTGCTCCTGCAGCTCCTAGAAGATGACCTGTTAATGATTTTGTCGAACTTATTGATATATTTTTTGCATGTTCTGCAAATGTATTTTTAATGGCTTTCGTTTCATTTTTACCATTATATGGTGTAGAAGTACCATGCGCATTAATATAATCTATAGATGTTAAATCTATTGAATTTTCATTTAAAGCCTTTTCCATAGCTTTTGATGCTCCAACACCATCAGGTACAGGCGTTGTTAAATGAAATGCATCTGCTGTTGCTCCATATCCTGCAATCTCGCAAAGGATATTAGCTCTCCTTTTTATTGCAGATTTTTCACTTTCGAGAATTAAAACACCTGCCCCTTCACCCATTACAAAGCCATCTCTATTTAAATCAAAAGGTCTACATGCACTATTGATATCTGGATTTTGAGTTAATGCTTTCATATTTGAAAATCCTGCAATTGACATTGGTGTTATTGGAGCTTCGCAGCCTCCTGCAATAATAATATCTTCATAGCCATGTTTAATCTGACGATAGGCATCACCAATTGCATGGCTTCCAGTAGCACATGCAGATACAACTGCATAATTAATTCCTTTAAATCCATATTTTATAGATATATGACCAGCTGCTATATTTGATATCATTGTTGGAATGAAATATGGACTAACCCTTTTAGGATGACTTAGAAGACGTTTATGCTGATTTTCAAAAGTGCTAATACCTCCAATTCCAGAGCCGATAATAACTCCAACATCTGAGTACTTTTCACTATCAAGATCAGCTTGTTTTATTGCTTGATCAGCTGCTAGTAGGCCAAATATAGTAAATCTATCAAGTTTATTTAATTCTTTGCTGGTAAAGTATTTATCTAGAGGGAGGGAAGTTTCACCTGCAATTTTTACCTTATAATCAGAGGTATCAAAAAGTGTGATTTTATCTATCCCATTTCGTCCTTTTTGTAGTGAAGAGAGAAAATCTGAGATAGTATTACCAATGGGAGATATAGCTCCCATTCCTGTTACAACAACTTTATTTTCCAAGTTTAAAAATTATTGTGTTTGGTTGATATAATCTAGAGCTTGATTTACAGATAATATTTTTTCTGCATCTTCATCTGGAATTTCTATGCCAAATTCTTCCTCAAATTGCATAATTAATTCAACTGTATCCAAAGAATCAGCGCCAAGATCATCGATAAATTTTGCTTCTGCTGTAACTTTGTTAGCATCAACACCTAATTTATCAATAACTATTTCAACTATTTTGTTTAAATTGTCATCAGACATTAGTATTCTCCTTTATTTAATTGATTCCACCATCAATATTAATAGTTTGTCCTGTAATATAAGATGCATTATCGGATGCTAAAAAAGCTACTAAATTTGCTACATCTTCAGGCTTTCCAAAACATTTTAATGGAATAGAGTTTAAAAATTGATCCTTATTATTTTTATCTAATTCTTTAGTCATCTCTGTTTGTATAAAACCAGGGGCTATAGCATTTACAGTGATATTTCTACTCCCCACTTCTTTTGATAGAGATTTAGTTAAGCCTATAATACCTGCTTTAGAAGCAGCATAATTTGTTTGTCCAGAATTTCCATTAATACCAATTATTGATGATATATTAATAATTCTACCATGTTTTTGTTTTATCATCTGCTTAATAACTGCTTTGCAGCAATTAAAATATCCTGTAAGGTTTGTATCAATTACAGAATTCCACTCTTCTTGGGACATTCTTGCAAGAATATTATCTTTAGTAATTCCAGCATTATTAATCAATATATCAATTCTATTATATTTAGATATTATCTCAGAAAATACTTTATTAACAGACCCATGGTTCGCTGTATCTGTAGGATAGACTTCTATATTAATATCAAAATCTTTTAGTATGGTATTTTTAACGTTATTTAATGAATCTTCATTCCTACTTAAGAGAAATAAATCACAACCATGTTCAGCTAGCTGAAATGCTATACTTTTCCCTATCCCCTTTGAGGCTCCTGTTATAATGGCTTTTTTATTCTTTAAATCAGTCATAAGATAAACCCAATATATTGAAGGTTGTTGATTCTGCTTCTGGATTTATCTTTTTTACTAGCTTAGATAATACATTCCCTGGTCCAACTTCAAGAAAATTGTCAAGATTTTTTTCTGTCATATTTTTGATTGTATCATTCCAGTATACTGGATTTTCAAGTTGATTGAGTAAATTCTTTTTAATAATTTCACCTGATTTTTCAGGGTAAGGATGAGTATTTTGGTAAATAGGCATTTTAGCATTTTTAAACTCAACAGATTTTATTACTTTCGATAAAGAATTCCTAGCACTTTTCATAAGAGGAGAATGGAAAGCACCAGATGTTTTTAAAGGTATAACTCTCCTTAAACCAATTTTTTTATATTCTATAAGAGCATCTTCTATAGATTGTTTATTTCCTGATAAAACAGTTTGTTCATTAGAATTATAGTTTGCAGGAACAAGCATTTCAGCAGCATCACATAATTGTTTAATTTGTTTTCTAGTAGCTCCTAATACTGCTAACATTCCACCT
>CAYVTK010000053.1:0-6127 GCA_964454465.1 uncultured bacterium
ACATGGCCCATAATATTTATATTCATCCTAACAACACCATCTTCTCCCATAATATAAGGTTCATTTGATAACATTTCTGATTTTACAGTTATTCCAAATAGTAAGGGTTGCAATAATAATAATAATAGTATATAAATCTTTTTTTTCATATTTATTTTTAAGAGTTTAAACTTTAAAAAAATTTATCAACCTATTAATAAAGTTTTCCTCTTTTCCTTTATCATTCTTTTTAGAATTTTCTATTTTTTCCAACTTATCTCCATTTAATAACTTAACTGAGTTTTTCTTTAACGCATCTACTAAACTACTATTCCATGTCTCTTCTAAAAAATCATACGTCTTTTTCAAACAAAAGTTCCTCCCTTTATTATCATGAGCATCAGAACCAATAAGATGGACATAACCTCTCTTTATCATTTCTATTGCAATTTTTTTTGTTTTATCTCCAAAATGTCCTCTAATACTACCTGCATCTATTTGTATTATATATCCTCTATCTACCCACCTTCTTAATATGCTAATATTTTCTTTTATAAACCTATACCGTTCTGGATGGGCAACTATAGGATGGATTCCAGCTAATTGAAGATTATAGAATTGTTCTTCATAATCCTGAGGGAAAATACCAGGGATAAATTCAATTAGCATATATTTACCATTTCCAATAGTATTTAATGGATTTTTTGATACTTCAATAAGATTTGGTAAATAAAAAACCTCTGATGATAAATGGATTTTAATATTTATTTTTTCTTCATCTAGAACTTCTTGTAATTTTTTAACTTCATCTAATAGATAATTATAATCTGTTTTTTTATCATACATTTTAGGATGTTGTATATGTACAGTATTAACTACATCTGTAATACCCTGTCTTTCAGCTTTTTTTAACATACTTAATGACATTTCAAGTGATTCTGATCCATCATCAACACCTGGTAGTATGTGATTATGAAAATCAATCATTATAAAAATCCTTTATTATACATATAATTTTATCAAGATCTCTTTTTGATAAATATGGATGCATTGGTAAACTAAGAATCCTTTTACTTATATTCTCTGATAAAGGATAATCTCTATCTGAAATATCACTATAAATATTTAATTTATTAAATGGCTTTTTATAGAAAATAGCTGTTGGGATTCCCTCTTCCTTTAATATTTTCATTAATTCTTTTCTTTCAGTATTATTATTTAGCATAATAGAATATTGAGCCCATGATGAAATGTGATTATCCATAATAATAGGAACTTTAACATAATTTTTTAAATTTTTACTATAATATGCGGCAATTTTATCCCTTGATTCTAACTCATTATCAAATATTTCCAATTTATTCAATAATACTGCAGCCTGAATAGTATCTAATCTACTATTTAAGCCAATTGCAATATTATCATATTTATCTCTACCTTGACCATGGACTCTAATAGATCTATAGCATTCTGCTTTATCAATATCATTTGTAAAAATTGCTCCACCATCACCATAGCAACCAAAAGGTTTTGCTGGGTAGAAAGAGGTTGTTGCGACATCACCAAAAGAACATGATTTCTTTTTTTTATAACTAGATCCAAATGATTGAGCAGCATCTTCAATCAATAGGAGGTTGTATTTTTTTGCTATTCTTTCTATTCTATCATAGTCTGCTAATTGGCCAAATAAATCAACAGCTATAATTGCCTTAGGAACTAAATTTTTATTACTTACAGCTAATTCTATTTCTTGTTCTAATAAATCAGGGTCTATATTATAAGTATCAGGATTGATATCAACAAATATTGGAGTTGCCCCTAAATGAGATATGACTTCAGTCGTAGCAAAAAAAGAAAAGTTTGTTGTAAATACAGCATCATCAGGTCCTATTTGACTCTCCATAAGTGAGATTAATAAAGCATCTGTACCAGATGCGCAAGTGATACATTCCTTAACACCAACATATTCAGCTAATTTACTCTCTAACTCAAAAACTTTTTTCCCAAGAATAAAGTCTCCATCATTTAAAATAGTTAGAATATCTTTATTAGTCTTTGATTTTATTTTTTGATACTGTTTATTTAAATCGATAAACTTAATTTTATTAAAGCCTCATATAATTTTTATTATTATATATTCCCTTAATATCATATATCAAAGATGATTGGTTAAAAGAATAATCATGAATATTAAATTCTAAAAAATGATTATGAGCAACTGCAATGATAATGCAATGATAATATTTTCTCTTAATTTCTTTTTCATCTAACAATTTAATTTTAGAATAATTGAGAACTTCACTTTTGGATGCATGTGGATCATAAAGGCTGACATTGAATTTTTCTTTTTTATCAAGTATTCTATATATATCAAATACTTTACTATTTCTTATATCTGGACAATTTTCCTTAAATGTTACACCTAAGATTAAGATATTGATTGTTTTTCTTTTATGCTCTTTCTTTAAAAAATATTTATTAATATTTTCACATATAAAATTAGGGAATTTATCATTAAGTTTTCTACCTGATGTTATAATCTGTGATTCATAGCCCATTTTTTTAGCTTTATATGTTAAATAGTATGGATCAACACCTATACAATGCCCCCCTACTAATCCAGGCTTAAATGGTAAAAAATTCCATTTAGTTCCAGCTGCATCCAAGACCTCTTGAGTATCAAGATCCATAAGATTAAAAATTATTGATAGTTCATTTACAAATGATATATTAATATCTCTTTGTGCATTTTCTATAACTTTTGCAGCTTCTGCAACTTTAATGCTACCAGCTTTGTAAGTCCCCGCTAAAATAATCTTAGAATATAAATTATCTATATAATCAGCAACTTCAGGATTTGAACCACTTGTTATTTTTACTATCTTAGTTAAAGTTCTTTTTTTATCTCCAGGATTTATACGTTCAGGGCTATATCCACAATAGAAATCCTTATTATACTTCAAACCAGAATACTTTTCTAAAACAGGGACGCAATCCTCTTCTGTACAGCCAGGATAAACTGTAGACTCATAGATAATTATATCTTTTTTTTTCAAAATAGAACCAATAGATTTAGTTGCTTCTAATAAAATTTTTAAATCAGGTTTATTTTTATAATCAATTGGAGTTGGAACTGATATGATATAGATATTACACTTCTTAAGATCTGTCAAATCAGAGGATAATTTCAAATTTCTAGAAGACCTTAATTTCTTTTTAGAAATTTCAGCTGTATTATCAAAGCCTAATTTTAATTCTTGAATTCTATTCGGATTAATATCATAGCCAATAGTATCGAATTTTCTTCCAAATTCCACAGCAAGGGGAAGGCCGACATAACCTAAGCCAATGACTCCAATTTTTTCAATCATAAGTTTGAAGTATTATAATTATTGGCATAATATACAAACTTCAACAGAGATTTAAAACAAGAGTCTTAGGTAAGCCTTGTATCTCCCTTTATTTTATAGTAATTAAGATACCAATCTATAAAATTTTTAATTCCATCTTCTACTTTAGTAGTAGGGTAATAGCTTATCAAATCACCTAATTCTTTTGTATCTGCTACTGTTTTTTCTACATCCCCCTGTTGTATAGGTAAAAACTTATATTTCCCCTTTTTATTTAGGAATTTTTCTATTAAATGAACATAGTTCATTAAATCAATAGGATTTTCTCCCCCAATATTTAAGATTGAATATTTTTGCAATGCCAAGCTATTAATATTTACTAATCTATAGATACTTTCAATCACATCATCAACATATGTAAAGCTTCTAGTATGTTTCCCTTGATTAAATATTTTTATTTTTTTATTTTCAAGAATACCTTTGGTAAAAATATACAAAGCCATATCAGGTCTACCCCATGGACCATACACAGTAAAGAATCTTAAACCAATAGTATAAATTCCATAAAGATGGGAATATGTATGTGCCATTAATTCATTTGCTTTTTTTGTCGCTGCATAAATTGAAATAGGTGAGTCAACTCTATCAGACTCAGAAAAAGGAATCTTTTTATTTCCACCGTATACAGAACTAGAAGATGCATAAATCAACTTACCTACTTTATGATAGCGACAACATTCTAAAATATTCATAAAACCAACAATATTAGATTGAATATATGCATGAGGATTTTCCATAGAATATCTCACACCTGCTTGAGCAGCTAAATGAATAACTAAATTAATTTGATTATTTTTAAAAAAATTTTCTAATTTTTGAATATTTGTGATATCCTCTTCATAGAAAACAAATTTTTTGGAATCTATATGAGGCTTTAATTCTATTAAACGAGCTTCCTTTAGACTAACATCGTAGTAATCATTAAGATTATCAATTCCAATAATATCATAACCTTCTTTGCAAAGCCTATTAACCAAATGAAATCCAATAAAACCTGCAGCACCTGTAACTAATATTTTATTACTTTTATCCACCAATAAAATTTAAACTATTTATTATTATTAAATAACCCATAATTATAAAACATAAATAAAATTCCACCTAAAATAGTGTAAGGAAAAAATGTTGCAGCATGCAATATAATTGCAAATTCAGTTTCAAGAGCAATTATACCTATAAGACTCATTGCATAAATGACTCCAGCTTCAAAAGTTCCAATATTTGCAGGCGCAGATGGAATAGATAAAACTAATGAGCTAATAAATAATATTAAAATACAATCTGATAAAGACAAATCTAAAGATATAGAATATTGAATCAAATAAACCTCTAATATATAAAAAGACCATATTAATATAGTATATGATAAAATTGAAAAAATATTTTCAAATGATAAAGATTGAAATCCTTTAAGAATATCATTAATTACAGCAACTAATCTATTATATGAATTATAGTGTTTCAAAATGGAATTAAAATAAAATGAGAACAATAGCATAACAATTACAATAATAAATACTAAGCTTACAAAATACTTATTATTGTAATTGTTAATAAAATCAGACTTAATAAAAAAGAGTATCACCCCTAATAGAATAAGACCAAGCATATCAAGAAATCTCTCTAAAATTATAGTACCAAGTATATATGGAAAACCTATTTTTGAACGTTTAGATAAGAAAAAACAACGCAACCCTTCACCCAATCTTAAGGGGAAAATATTATTCCCAAAATATCCAACCATCTGAGCTTCAAATAATTTTTTTACGGATATATTTTCACCAATAAAAAGTAACTTCCATCTTAAAGCTCTAATATAAACTACAAAAATTAAAAGTACTATTGCTGATAAAACATATAGATAATTTATATCATGTAAAATATTCAAGAATCTACTTAAGTCAAATCTCTTAAATGCATAAAAAGAAAAAATTATACTAATAGAAAAACTTAAAATAAATTTCCAATTTAAAAAATTCTTATATGATAAATGCGTATTCATTTTCTTAAATCATATCTTATATAATCATCTTTAATTTCAAATAAATCTTTACTAAATAAAGAATCATTAATACCAAATTTAATATTTTCAATAATAATATTAGTTCTATCTATAGATATACGTATTGAATTAAGCTCTAAACAATCATCTGAAAAAAATAACCTTGTTTTATTAAAATCAGAATCCAAGTTCAATACATACTCAAATTTTGACTTTTTAGTAGGAAAAATATTTTGAAGATTAAAAATTGATGATAGAAGAATAAACATCGAACTATCAGGATTATCTATATAAAGCTGCTTTAAATCTTTAATCAATCTCACACTCTTATATTGATCAAATAAAAAAGCTTCATTAAATAAATCAATTTTAACTCTATTTTTTTTTCTATCTACATATACCGTTAAACTATCAATACTTTTTTTATTGATGGCGGGATATGTAAGTGCATGTATAGATATAAAATCATTATTCAACCTATCTATATTAGATTGATACCAGATGTCAATACATTCAGATGCAAATATAAATGAATATAAAAGGTATGCGCTTAAATAAAATTTATTCACCAAACACTTCATTTAAATATGCATGATCAACTAATACATCCCTTGCTTTACTACCACTATATCCACCAATAATGCCTAATGATTCTAGCTCATCAATTAATCTTCCTGCTCGACTATATCCAATTCTAAATCGTCTTTGAAGCAACGAAACAGATGCTTGCTGTGAA
>CAYVTK010000054.1:0-6107 GCA_964454465.1 uncultured bacterium
ATCAGATTTAATAATACTAGTAGTTTTTTTCAAACCACATTTCTGAATATTCTCTTCTAATATTCTAATTACTTTATAATTTTTTTCAACAAATACAACTTCTTTAGCACCACGACTTATTGCCTCAATACCCAAAGTTCCAACTCCTGAAAAAAGATCTAATACCTTTTTATTATCAAACAACCTAATAGAATCCATTATAGATTTGCGAACAATTGCTTTAGTTGGCCTTAAAATATTATTATTAATATTAGCAAGCTTTCTACCTTTCAAATTTCCGGATATAACTCTAATCATCTAATGTATAATAATTTGAAACAAATCTATTTTTCCTGGAAGAGTTTGTATTTCTTCTACCTGAATTTGAAATCGATTTATCAAATTCAGATTTACAATTAGATTTAGTAATTTAAAAACATTCTGTAACTCACATATAATAATCAATTTATCTTTATAAATTTCTTTTCTTATCTCTAATGCAAAATCAGATATTTCTTTATCTAATAAATTTATTGTAAAATCGTTATTATTTTCAATAATCCAAGGGAATTCTCCAACTACAGAGAATTGATCATGCTTATGAATAGCCTTTAGACCCTCATTAAAATCATTATTCAGCGCATCTAAAAAGCTATAAAAAATATTTTCATCTAATATCTCAACCTTAAAAGAAAATCTCTGATTAGTAAAATATATATGATCTATTTTTGTATGTGAATTATTACTTTGTAAAACATTAAAAAAGTTTTTAACCGGAATCTCAAAAGATTCTAAAACATCTGCCTGATTAATTTTACTGTGATTCAAAATACTTCCCATTATCAATAATAACAATCCTATACTGATTAAGATTAACAAATAATTTTTTGTATTCCTTAGTCTAGTTTTATTTAATTCAGAATCAATAGATAAATCTATTGAACTAGATATTCTTTGAGAGTTTGTTACCCTAACATCAGGCATACTCTTCTTATCTTGTAGTATTCCAGGCTTTTCTAATAAATTAATATCAAACATCAATACCTTTTAAACTATTTCCATTTTCATTAAATCCAATAATAGAATAATTTGTATTCTTCCTGTTTACATCTAAAAATTTTAATCCAATATCCATAAGCTTAATATTTTTATACTTTTTGATTATTTTCTTAATAAATAATGAATCCGATTTTGTTTGATAGACATATATATTATTTGTCGGAGACTTTAATTTCTTTTTGTTATTTAATAAAGAGGTGATAAATAAAACGATTTTTTTTTGATTTTCTTTTGATCCAATATACTGCAAGGGGATAATATCTTTACTAACTCTTATTTTCATATAATGTGTTAAATTATTATCTTTAAAGTATGTTATATAATGAATATTATTTTTAGCAACTTTCCAAAGAATATGAGACTTTATTTTTTTTCGTTTATAAATTTGATTCAGAGATATATTTGCAGAAAAAATATCTATTCCTAAATGTTTAAGCTCTAAATTATTTTTATCACATGATTCTAGTATATTTTTTTTTATCTTTTTATTAATATAAATAACCATAGCAATACCCTTAACATCATACAATTTATAATAATATACATCATAATTATTCATAATATGCGAACCTAGTACTTTTTCTTGATACCATTTAATATAATCTTTAAATGGGAGTGCATTATCATATTTAAATGATGTAATGCCTATATTGTCAATATTTAAAGATAAACTTAAGGCTTTCGATTCATTAGAAGAACTAATAGAAAAATCAGATAATATAGAAGTTAAAAAATTTTGATATGTAGTAGAATTAAAAGAAATCTTCTTTTTTTTATATTGAAGTACTTTTGGTCCAGATTCAGAGGGAATCCACTCTAGAAAAAATATACTATTAGAACTTTGTGCTAAAGATAGCAAAGGTTATTCCTATTCTCCTGCCCAACTTTTTTCTCCAGCGACAATTGATTCACTTTTTCCAGGTGTAAATCTAAAGATTCCATATCTCATCTCATTGTCATCCTTAGTTATTGGAGATATAACACTAAATATAGGAGAAGAAGGATTGCTTTCATCTATACTTAAAATAAATTTTTTCTTATTATAATTATTTTTTGATATTGGGCAATATATAAAATTAGGATTCAAATGAAACTTTCTTCTAATAAAATTTGTTGTTTTTGTAACACGTTCAGCTATTTTCATTTTTTTAGGTATATAATTTGAATGAATATTTAAGTCATATTCATTTACATTAACGATAAGCCCCATTTCATTCTCATAATGTGTTATATATTGGTCTACATAATTTGATGAATTTTTATATGTAGAAAGATTAGCTGAATTTGCCCATAAAGTATCAATCAAATTTGCATTATCTTCATTAATGACACCTATTTTATACAATGTATCAATAGTTGTTTCTTTAATTATTTCAGGAATACTAAATGTTGTATCAACACGTGTATGAAAGGACTCATCCATCGTAACTTCATAATCTTCATTATTTAATGCTATATATTGCTTACCAACAAACGTACTATCGGCTATAAGTGAATCCATAGCAGCCTCTACCAATGAAGTAAGTTCATTAATATCCGTAGTATAAGTACCTGTCAATTCATAGTAAAAATCTTCTGCATTTGATATATGTTTCATTCTTTCTCTTCGTATTTTTTTGTAATGATTTTCTTCATCCCAGACACTCAGAGGAACATAAACAACTGTGATTAATATTATAATTGAAAAGAATATTAGCCAATCTAACATACCAATCTGCCTACCATAATCAACTCTTCTAAGGCCCATTTGCTGTGAATATGCCTTAATCAAATCTGATTGGGTAACAAATCCATTCTTTAATAAAATAGGACCTATTTTAGTATTATCATTTCTCTCTCTTTGTTCGGCTAAGCCTTTATCCAAATCTTCATGGGTAATTGCTTTATTATCTACAAGTATTTCACCAATTCTTTTATTTTTCACAGATTCTCCGCATTGTTCATGTTTTAATTTATAAAAAAGTTTAGCTTAATTATTAATTTTTTTAAATTCGACTTCATCCTTTAAATTTTCTTTTAAATTTAAAATAATCTTTTTCAAATCTTTTGATATATTCTTAGGGATATCAACTATTATACGTATGTATTGATCTCCTGTCCTATATCGATTAACTTCTTTAAAACCTTTATTTTTAAGTCTTAGTACTTGTCCATTTTTTATACCTGATGGAATAGAAAATTTTACTTTTCCATTAAGAGTAGGGACTTGAATTTCTTTACCTAAAACAGCATCACTATAATTAATAATACATTCTAAATACACATCATTATCTTGACGGGTAAACAGCTGATGTTCTTTTTCTTCAAAATATATAATTAAATCACCTTTCAAATCTTCTGTAACACTCTGATTGCCTTCTCCTTCAAGGGTCATATAATTTCCATCAGATACCCCAGATGGAATCTTTACTTTTATAGTTGCAGTTTTCTGTTCCCTTCCCCCAATATAACCTATTCCATTACACCCAGAACACATTTGAACATTAACAACTTGTCCAAGCATAGATTTCTGGACATATCTTATTTCTCCAGATCCTCCACATTGAGAACATTTAGTAGGTGAATTTGTTGCAGATTTCTCCCAACGTTTAATTTTAATTTTTTTTGTAGTTCCTTCAAAAATTTCTTCTAAAGTTAATGCTATAGAAATTTTTAGACTTTCTGCTCCCTTTGCTCTTCCTCTATTTACCTGAGAACCAAAAATATCTGAAAAAGGACTTGAACCTGCTGTTCCTCCTCCAAAAATATCACTAAAGGCACTAAAAATATCATTCACATCCATTTGTGATGAAAAGCCATTTGCAGAAGAATTACTCACACCTGCATGACCAAATCTATCATACTGACTACGTTTATTTTCATCATTTAATACAGAATAGGCTTCTGCGGCTTCTTTAAATTTATTCTCAGCTTCTTTATTATCAGGATTTCTATCAGGGTGATACTTCATGGCAACTTTTCTATATGCTTTCTTTAGTTCATCTGCTGAAGCTGTTTTAGAAACACCTAATATATCATAATAGTCTCTCATTACTCACTTACAATAACCTTAGAGTGCCTTAGCACCTTATCATGATATTTATATCCTTTTTCATATTCTTCAATCACAATATTTGATTTTTTCTTTGTTTTTTTTAGCATTATAGCTTCATGATATTCGGGGTCAAATTCTTCATTTACAGAATCATAACTTACAACACCAAGGTCACTTAGAATGCCTGTAAATTTATCTTTAATCAGATTTATACCATCAATTACAGACTGATCCTTAATACCATCTAAGCCTAAGACCCTATCTATATCATCAAGAATAGGTATAATTTTTTTAAAAATTTTTTGGCCCTCATACTTTTCATAATTAATTCTTTCTTGAATTTTTCTTTTTTTATAATTATCAAATTCAGCTAATAATAATATATTTTTTTCCTTATATTCACTAACTTTTCCTTCAAGGGAAGTCATTGTTTCCAGTATTTTCTTTGTTGTCTTTTTCTTTTTATCAGAGCCAGCTTTCTTTTTATTTTCTGATTTAACTTTAGGCATAAATAAATTCCTTTTTATAAAAATCTTAATTTCTTACATACGAGGCTAGAGCTTTTGAGCTTCCTAATAAACCTAAAAATATTCCTACTAAAAAATTCAGGGTTACAATCTTAACCAAATCATAATCTTTAATCTCTATCATAGAATATAAAAAATAATCTGTCAAACCATATAATAAATAAAGTAAACAAATAGATACAATTGCTCCAACTATGCCATAAATCATTCCTTCAATCAAATATGGTATTTTAACAAAGAGATTAGAAGCCCCTAATAACTTACATATTTCAATATCTTCTTTTTTTGAATATATAACTAGGAGGATTGTATTTGAAACAAAGAAAACAACAACCATAACAATGAAAAAACTAATCGCGAATATAAATGCAATGATATTTTTTATTAATCTATCAAATTTAATAATTGCATCTTTCTCATAAACAGCAATATCAACAGATTTCAATAATTCAATTTTATTGGTAATTTCATTAATTGATAAATAATCTCTATATGATTCAGATATGGTATATATGGCACTAAATGGAAGAGGGTTTGCACCTAGAATGTTTAGAATATCCTCATCAAATTCTTTTTTAAAAATATTTGCTGCATGTTTTTTATCTATAAAAACACCTTCTTCTATTCCATCAAAAAGTAGAACTTTATTAAATTCTTTAATGGCATCAGATTCTTTAATTTCATTTAAAAAGAATACCTCTACAGTATATCTGTCCTTAAATTTTAATGTTAAATTCTCAAAGCTAATAAATAAACAATATGCAACAGAAAGAACTAATAAACTTACACCTATAGCAAGCGATGCAACAATAGAAGGGAGCTTTGTTCTAAATATAGAAACAAGACTTTCTTGTAATAAAAATATAAATTTATTAATCAACTATTCTACCCTCACTTAGCTCAATAAATCTCTTTTTTCTTGGTTTAATTAATGGAAAGTTATGAGTGGACATTAAAACGGCAGAACCACTTTCAGTAAAAAGGTCCAATAAATCAAGAATTTCATCTGATACATTCGGATCTAAATTCCCAGTTGGTTCATCAGCTAATATTATTTTTGGATTTTTCACCAATGCTCTAGCAATACAGACCCTTTGTTGTTCCCCTCCACTTAATTCTAAAGGATAAGAATTATATAATTTCTTTAACCCTACTTTTGATAAGGTATCATTCACTTTATTATAGATAAGTTCCGTTGGCAAACCCATAATTCTAAGAGGAAGTGCAACATTTTCTAAAACAGTCCTGTTATTTAATAGTTTAAAATCCTGAAAAATCATACCTATTTTTTGTCTTATTTTTGGAATCTTATGCCTATTTAATTTTGAGATGTTCTCGCCATCAATAATAATTTTTCCTTTATTTACTTCCATCCCTCTATATATAGCTTTAAGAACGGTAGATTTACCAGCTCCTGTTGGGCCCATAAGAAAAACCATTTCTCCGCTATCCACCTGAAAGGATATATCAAATACCCCTACATCTTTCTTATATGTCGCAGTAACTTT
>CAYVTK010000055.1:0-6092 GCA_964454465.1 uncultured bacterium
AGTATTGCCTTAGTAGTTGTCGAACCACAATCAGTTGCAAGAATAGTTTTGATATTTTTTAAATCAACCATTTATACCCATAATAAATTTTAGATATATATAATAACAAGGAGCAACTAGCATAAGTGAATCCATTCTATCTAAAACACCTCCATGCCCTTGTAAAATTGTACCTGAGTCTTTAACATTTAATTCTCTTTTTATCATAGACTCAAGAAAATCCCCTAATTGTCCTATGATTCCAAAAATAATACTAAAATTGAGAACATCAAAAACTGTAAAATTATAATTTTCTTGATATAAAACATTGAATTTTAAAAGTATAAAATTAAATACTAAAACACCAATAAAACCGGCAATAGATCCAAGCCATGTTTTATTTGGGCTGATTTTAGGAAGTATTTTTTTTTCTCCAAATTTTGAACCAAAGAAAAAAGCCAAAGTATCACATATCCATACAGATAAAAACATAACGAAAGTTAAAAGCATGCCTTGTTCAGGAATATTTCTAATTAGAATAATATAATTCATAAAAAAACAGACCCAGACTATTGTAAAAATTGTTGTACCAATATTAGAAATTGGATTTTCTTTCTTTCTAAATATTTCATAAGTAGCAATAAGTATGGATATTATAAATAATAATTCAATATTATAAGGATTAAGAATGATTAAAATAAGTGCTATAAAAATTGGAATTAATTGAATATATATTTCTTTACCCTTACATATCCTACTAAATTCAAGTATCCCAATCAATATTGCTGAATGGATTAATATGGAAAAATAAAAATTACCAAAATATATTGCAGATATTAAAAAAGGTATCCCTATTATATTAATCAAAGTACGTGATTTTTTTTGATCTGACATTTTTATTCATTATGGTGCATATAAACACCATCTCCTAATTCTATAATTCTAATCTCAACATTTGCTGTACCTTTTTTCATAAAACCTAATTTTTTTGCAGCTCCATATGAGCAATCTAAAACTCTATCTCCAACATAAGGGCCTCTATCATTAATTCTTAATATAATTGATTTGTTGTTATCTAAATTAGTAACTCTAACAACTGTTCCCAAGGGCAAAGTTTTGTGAGCTGCTGTCACGCCATATTGATCAAAAACTTCTCCATTTGCAGTTAGTTTCCCATGAAAATTAGGACCATACCAAGATGAAATTCCAACTATAACATCATTTCTTATTTTTGAATTACTATTTGAAGAATATCTGCGATTATTATTCGATGCAGAACTTGAATTAGTTTTAGTCGTTTTTTCTATATTACCTTTTGTAGATTTTTTATTGGATTTCGATGAATATCTTGGTGATGCAACACAGGAAAATATAATTACTAAAATAGATAATGAATAAATAAAATTATTCATCATACAATTTTACTTTTCCCTTTAAATCTGATATGTTTGAAAGTTTTTTATGTTCACAAAATTTTATCAGTTTATCTAAAATTTCAACCCCTAAGTTAGGATTTTTATAATTCAATGTTCCAATTTGGACAAGATCAGCTCCTGCAAGAATAAATTCAATAACATCATTTGCTGATGCAATACCTCCAATACCTATTATAGGAATACTCACAGCTTTATAAATTTTATGTACATTTGCCAATGCTATAGGCTTAATAGCAGGCCCTGAAAGACCTCCATATGTTGTAAATAATTTTGTTTTATACGTATTGATATCTACTCCCATACCAACGACTGTATTAATTGCACTCACAGCATCAGCGCCTCCTTGTTCTGATGCAATTGCAATATCTTCAATAGATGTAACGTTTGGACTTAGCTTCATTATAAGTAATTTGTCTGTAATCTGTTTCATTTCATAAGTTAATTTTTCAGTCACCTTAGGATTAACTCCAAACGACATACCTCCTTCCTTGACATTAGGACAAGATATGTTAATTTCATATCCTATATGATTACTATCTATAGATTCTAGTTTTTCTAAAGTTTCAATATAATCCTCAATCATTGAACCTGCAATATTTATAATAACATTTGTATTAAGCTTATTTAAGCTTGGGATCTTATCTGATATATATTGATTAACTCCTAAATTGGCTAGGCCAATAGAATTCAGCATTCCAGATGCAGTTTCAGCTATTCTTGGAGGAGGATTTCCTTCCCTTGGATGCAAAGTTACAGATTTAGTAACAATTCCTCCTAATTTATCAATTTGGGCTATATCTTTAACCTCATCACCGTATCCATATGTACCACTAGCTGTTAGAATAGGAGTTTTAAATGTATAATCTGATATTTTTTTAGAAAGCATTACTTATTTCCTTTGCATCAAAAACAGGTCCATCAATACAAGCTAAAGCATATTTATTTCTATAACTATGTGAATGTTTCGGACATTCTTTTACGACTGTACAACCCTGACATATTCCAATACCACAAGCCATAATTGTTTCCATTGCTAATTGACATTCAAAATTGCGTGATATTGAATATTCATGTATTGCCTTTAACATTCCATGAGGACCACAAGAAAAAATTTTAATAGAATCTATTTTTTTCTGTTTTAGTACAACATCTATAGCATTTAAAACATTTCCCTGGATACCATAGCTTTCATTATCTGTTGATAAAAAAATATTTTTATCAGGATTATGTTCTAAAAAATGTTCTTCCTTTATTTTTGCTCCACAGATTAAAGAATGTTCTATATCTAAATTATTTAAATGATTATGTAAATTTAATACAGGGGCAATGCCTACTCCTCCTGCAACTAGAACCGGATATTCTGAATCATAGTCATACCATCTATTACCAAGAGGGCCTATAATATCTATAGCATCATTTTTTTTCCATTCACTTATTAACTTTGTACCCTCACCAAAAACTTTATAAATAATACTAATTAAATCCTCTCCTTGAGAGGCTATACTCATAGGTCTTCTCATAATATTTTTCCAAATATAACTTGGCAAAATATTAATAAACTGTCCGGGTTTTGAATGGGCACTTATATTTGGGGAATATAAAAAAGCTTCATAAATATTATCAGCAATCATTTTATTTGATTTAACAGATGCTATTTCAGAATATATTTTCAAATCAGTCCTTATTTAAAACTACGGTAACATGCCCTATTGGTTGAAAATCTAATTTTTCATCATCATTTATTAAAGTTACATTCATTGTAATAATATCACCATTTTCTCTGTGAACTTTAATTATTGGAATATCACCAATCTCACAGTATCCCTTAGTAGATATTTTAGTACTTTCTGATGAATTATCATAGCCCATAACAGGTACATCAACTCTTCCTCCTGGTGTGTATGGTCTAGCACCAACAACGATATCGTTATTATATGCAACAATTAAATCCTTATCATTTAATTCTTCACCATCAATCGTAGCAATCTCTATAAAGTAAAAATATTGATTTATAGATTGTACAAATTCAAATGGGTTATCAGATACAGATGTAGAATCCTCTAAAACATTTGAAGATAATTCTTCTAAAACTACTGGGAATAATGTGTCTTTTAGACTAGTTAAATCTTCAAGTCTTTCATTAAGTACGGTCAAATCATGTTCTATAGATTTTTTATTATTTTGAAATATTAAATCTTTTTCAAAAAATCCTTTATTTATATTTATATCCTCTACATTAAGAATTTTTATCATATCTTTATTTATATCTATTATTTTAATATTATCAATAATATAGAATGAATCAATTTCCTCATAAGATATTTCCTTTTTAAATAACACATTGCTTTCAATATCAGAAATATTCTCTTTTATTTTTAGGAAAATATTATCTTTTATATTTAAAAACCACATTGTCTTATAAAAATCATCCTTATTAGGTACGGCTTTAATTTCATAACAAAGATTAGGTTCGCTTAAATATAAGCATTCACTTTTCTTACTATTAATACTATAACGATAGTTTTTACTTTCCATAGAAATAGACTCTTTAATAATTGGGATATTCTCATCAAGATAATAACTATCTTTTAATAGTTCTTGAGAAGTAGAATAGTTAGCATCCCATTTAAATATAGAGTTATTATCTATAGTATAATAGATCTCATGATTGGATTTATCTAATTTAGAAATAAAAAATTTCTCTCCATTATTTTTATCATCTGAAAATATATTTTTCTTATATTTCAAAAAATAAACATCATGTGATATATCATGATTAATAGCTGAAGAATCTTTATAATTTTCATGTATAGTATTTTTTGAGCTAATAGTAAGTGGAATAGGTCTTTCCATATATGCATTAATAACATCTAAACCTGTTTTTGGATCAAATTTTTCAATTTCTAAAAATGCTGTATTCATATTATGAGATAAAACAGATGGCCAATCCTGTGATGCATCAGTAATATCCAATAAAAGATAAGCTTCATCTCTATATTCAGAATTTTTATAATACTCAATTAGTACCTGAGAATATTCAGAAGCTAATTTATAATCCTCTGCATATCTATATAGATTTCTAGCTATATCAAATATTTGCCAGTCCATATTTTTATTATTAGTCCATTTAGCTATAACATTATTAGAAAGCGTATCTCTCAACTCTTTAGGATCTGGGAACTGGAATATATCTAAAAGCATTCTGCACTTTTTTACAAGATTTATATTTCTACCTTTTTCACACTCCTCCAGATCATACATTAAAGTATCTTTTTGAGATAATGTATCATACATCAAATACTCTAATGCATTTCTATATGATATTTTCTGTTTCATAATATTCATTTCATCATTTAACATATCTTCTATATCTGCAATTCTTTTTCTTACAGCATTTGCATTATCAACATTTTCATATTCTAGGTATTTATTATAAAATTCTACAGATTTATAAGGATTATTAAGATAAACATCATAAATAAAAGCTATCATGTATAAGGAAAGAAAATCATTGTATTGAATAAAATTATTTTCGAACATTTTTATAGATTCTTCAAGGGAATTATTCATTTTTCTAAAAGCTTCATTTTGATTATCAATTAATGCAGTGTTTATCATTTCTTTCTTAGTAGCAAAAGATTTTAAATCACCTAAAAAACTACGCCTCCAATCAATAGAGGGGTCAAGTTCCTGCAATATCTTAATAACTTCTGGGATTAAAGATGAATTAATATGATTATTATATATTAATTCAAACTTAGAAAGTGCCTCCTCTTGCATATTCAAATCAAAATAAAGAATTGATCCCATATTAAACAACAATGTATCAGTACCACCGGATTCATAATTATAATCACTAGGGATTGGAATATGAAAATTATTAACCTCTTCATCATTAACATTTAATGAATCAGGTAGTAAATCAGCATCGGCAGTAGGCACATCTACCATTAGATATTGATTATACAATTGAAGATAAACATTTAAAGCTTTACTTTTTTGTATAGATGGGTTATCACGTGATTTTTGTTCAATAGATAAATCAAAATAGTTGAGCGCCCCTTCATAATCATTAGTTTTTAAAATACTTTCACCTAAATAGTAATATATTTGAGCAAAATAATCTTTATGAGATATAATTTCTTCTTCATAATTAAATAATAATTCATTAAGAATAGAGTCAGACTTTTTTATATTTCCTTCAGAAAAATAAGTTTATGCTTCTTCTAATAATAAATAAATTTCATCTGTTGTACTATCAGCTTGTTTTTTTAATAGTTTGATACGTTCATAATTACTACTATGAAGATTTAATGTTCTATTTAAATTCAGCCAAATATGCAAATAAGAATTTGATGATATTCGTTGTTCATTAATATAGTCTGTAACTATCATTCTATCTGCATATTCTAGAACTTTTGGCAGATTATTAGAATGAGAAAACAAAGATAAAAGAATAGTATATATAGCTTTAATATGGTTACGATTATTAGAATTCTCAGTTGCCAATAAATAATAATATTCTACTTCATCAATAGGCCTATTTAATAATAAGGCATTCTCTGCTTTCAATATATAATAGTTTGACTTTGTTAAAAATAATTCATCTCGTATAAACTTGTATGGATTTTTTTTATCTAAATTTTTAATATTAGATTCAAAATTATCGATATTAGA
>CAYVTK010000056.1:0-6078 GCA_964454465.1 uncultured bacterium
CAACATATTACTACTCTTGCTGATGGATATATGGAAAGAAATGCTTCTGGATACACATTAAATTGGAATGCTTCACAAATGCCAAGTGGTGTGTATTTAGTAAGAGCTGAAACGGCTTCAAGTGTTTCAACTCAAAAGCTTATGTTGTTAAAATAAATATAATTTAATAACGTTTATTAAAAAGGGGCTCAATGAGCCCCTTTTTTATTTTTGTAATAATTTTGTGGAGGCGCGCGGAATTGAACCGCGGTCCGAATAAGAACTTCAAATAGAATCTACATGTTTAGATCATGTTTTAATATCATTTTATTTACTTGCAAGATCACAATTAAATAAAACTATCCTGAATATCTACCGAAATAGATACGTTTCATCCGAAAATTATCAGGAAAACTTTCAGCATAGCATGCATTAATGACACCCTATTTAGATCCTGCATACAAGGTTCTAGTAGGATGGCTGTTACTTAATTAAGCAGCAGCAGTATAGCCATAATCGGCATTTATAGTGTGCTCTATAGATTAAAGAGATAGTAGAGCATGCTCCACATGCATCTATAAGATTTCCATTATCCGTCGAAGCCAATCGCCCCCAATTTTTCAAAAAACATGGTTTGTAAAATAAATATAATAATATTAATAAGTTATAATTTTATTTTTAAAGTATAAAATTGTTCCTAAATTTTTAATAGTTTTTTTATATATTTTTAGCGCCATTAGCTCAGTTGGTAGAGCAGTAGACTCTTAATCTATTGGTCCGGGGTTCGAGCCCCTGATGGCGTACATGACATTTAGTGACCCAGTAGCTCAGTCGGTAGAGCAGCACCCTTTTAAGGTGATGGTCGCAGGTTCGATTCCTGCCTGGGTCACGCCCTTTAAAACCCCTATTTTTATAAGTATTTTAAAAACATTATGGAGAAAAAATGGATAGTAAAGAATTTGGATTAGTTGCTGCTCAGCAGTTATTTAAGATAGAAGATATACATTATGGTTTTTGGGAAGATGGAGAGAATGCAACTTTAGGTAACTGGAAAAAAGCTCAAGAAGCTCATACAGAATTTTTATTTAAATATATATTTGAACATATTAAAAATAAGGAAGCATCTCATATACTAGATATTGGATGCGGTGTTGGTTTTACAACAAAAAAACTTCTTGAGTTAGGATATAATGTTGATGGATTAGTACCATATCAATGGATGGCAGAATATGCATCGAATTTAGTATCAGACTTTAAAAAAGATAATACAGGAAGAATTTATGAATGTAGATTTGAGGATTTTAATGAAAAATCAACAAAATATCAAGTTACCTTTTTTAGTGAAAGCTTTCAATATGTACACTTAGGTGAATCATTTCAAATGTTAGATCAAATTCTTACTGATAATGGGAAGGTCATTATTTTTGATTTTTTTAAAAAAGATAATGTAGAGGGAATATCCCCCCTTGGAGGAGGACATAAATTAAATGATTTTTATAGTGCTGCTAAGAAATATAATTATAATATTTTATCTGATATAGATGTAACCCAAAATTTGAGTCCTAATCTAAAACTTGTTAATGAAGTATTGGTAGATAGGTTATTACCATTTTCAGAGACATTGAATAAATTTTTATCTACTAGATATCCTAAAATATATAGATTTTTTAAATGGGTATTGAGGAAAAAAATATCTAAGCTTGCATTTAAATATTCTGAAGATAGAAATGAAGAAAACTTTATAAAATTTAAATCTTATAGATTGATTGTTTTATCTAAGAAAAATTAACAATATAGTTAGTAATTACTATATTTAATCCATCAATAATAAATTGTATTGCAACAACCATAAGTATCATCCCCATAATTCTTTCTATAACCCTTAATCCAGCTGTTCCAAGTTTTTGTGTCAATTTTTTCCCTAGTTTTAATATCATAAAGGTAATGAGAAGAGTAATAATTATATTTAAATAAAATATTACTTTTTGGTCAAATGAAATTGCTTGTGCTGCTAAAATCATTACGGATGTAATTGCACCAGGGCCAGCAATAAGTGGAATCCCAATGGGGGTAAGGGCTATATCATCATTTCCAGATGCTTCTTCAGCTTCTTTTGGTGTTGATTTTGTTCTAGATACTTTAGCTTCAAGCATATTAATTCCAATCCTTAGGAATAAAATACCTCCTGCAATTTTAAATGCATATACGGTAATACCATAAAATGTAAATATAATTTTACCCATAATTGCAAACAAAAGTAGGATTAAGCATGCGACACAAACACTCTTTCTGATAACCTTATTATATTCCTCTACATTTAATGATTCGGTTAATGAAAGAACAATTGGAGCTGTTCCAATTGGATTTAATAAAGTAAATAGTGATGAAAATGATAAGAGTATAAAAGATAAATCAAGATTTTCCATATTACATTTTTTTAGGAGCTGAAATTCCTAATATTTTTAAACCATTTTTAATAACGATACTTATAGATTGTATGAAAACTAAACGTGATTTAGAAAGTTCCTCATTATTGCTAATTACACGATTTTTTGCATAATATTTATGAAACATTGATGCAAGTTCAAGAAGATAAGTTGCTAAAATTTGAGGTTCCATATCTTTAGAAATTTTTATAATAATTTCTTTAAATTCAATCAGTTTATATATGAGTTTACTTTCATCTTCTTGATTTAATAATGATAAGTTATAATTTTCAATGGCTAAATCATTTTTACTTAAGATAGTCATGATTCTTGCATATGCATATTGGATATAAAATATTGGATTTTTTTCTGATTTTTCTTTTGCAATTTCTAAATCGAAATTTAAATGTGAGTTTACACCTCTCATGATAAAAAAGTATCTAACTACATCAGAGCCAACCTCATTAATTAGTTCATCTAAGGTAATATAAGTAGCTTTTCTTGTAGACATTTTAACTTGTTTTCCTTGATTTAATATTGATATGAATTGATGGATAATTACCTTGATCTTTGATGCATCATATCCAAGTTGTTTAACAACTTCCAGAACATCAGGATATGCATCCATATGATCTGCTCCAAAAATATCAATACATAAATCATATCCTCGTTCTATTTTCTTAATATGGTAGGCCATATCAGGCAATCTGTATGTAGGCTCACCTGAACTTTTAATCAAAACCCTATCATTTTCTCTACCTATTTTTGTACCATAAAACCATATGGCATTATCTTTATCATAAATCAACTCTTTATCACGCAATCTATCTATTACTGTATAAATATCTTTATTTTCATACAGAGTGTTTTCATTAAAGAAATAATCAAAAGATATACCAATTCTATCTAAAGTTTTTGTAATATCCTTAAAAATATGTTTTTCTGCAGTGTCCTTAAAAATAGTTTCATGATCAATTAAAGTATTTCCAAAATCATTAGATAAATTATTAGCTATATCATATATATATTCACCTTCGTACCCGCCTTCAGGGAATTTAAAATCTTCTTTTTGAATTTCTAAATATCTTGCTCTTACAGATTCACCTAGAACTCTCATTTGTCTACCTGCATTATTATAGTAATATTCTCTATGCACACTAGCTCCATTCCATTGGAAAATATTACTTAGAGTATCTCCTAATATGGCCCCTCTTCCATGCCCAACGGTTAGAGGCCCTGTGGGATTTGCGCTAACAAACTCAACAAGTACTTTTTGACCTTTAAGTATATCATTTTTCCCATAATTATTATTTGAATTAATAATTTCTATTAATTCATTTGTAATACTATCAGGATTAAGATTAAAATTTAAAAATCCAGGAGCAGCAATATTGATTTCTTTAAATAAATCAGAATTTTCTAATTTACCTTTTATATCATCTGCTATATCTAATGGATTCTTTCTTAATTTTTTAGATAGTAATAGAGCAATATTACTAGAGAGATCTCCAAAATTTTTATTTTTTGGTGTTGAAATGCTGATGTTTAGATTTTCATCATAGTAATCTAAATCTATTAATGATTCTTTTAATTCTTTAATAATTAAATTTTTCACTATTTTATTTTTTTACCTTTGTTATTTTAGCATCAGACCAAAGTCTTTCTATATTATAATATTCACGCTCAGTTTCATTAAAAATATTAACAACAATTGATACATAGTCCATAAGTACCCATTTTAAGTTTTCATATCCTTCAATATGCAATGGTTTCATTTGATATTTTTCAAATAAAGAATCTTGAATATGATTTTTAATTGCTTTTGTTTGAGGATCTGATTGAGAACTACAATTAACAAAATAATCTGTTATGGATGTAAGCCCTTTAACATCAATAATTTGAATATCAAGTCCTTTCTTATCTAACATTAATTCTGATATTGTTTTAGTTATATTTTTTTCATCCATAATATCTATTTAGAATAACTCATAAAATTTTTTCATTTTTTCAAATGAAGTTAAACTTTTATAATCGCTCCCAATAATAACTGATAAATCCCAAACGCTATTTTTATTAAACTGAATATTGCTTTGTTTAACATTTAAAATTTCAGATAATATTTCTGCTTTTTTTTGTGCTTTTTCATTATGAAATAGAATAATTGTTTCTATATATTGGAAATTATCTGCATTTTTAATTTCTATAACATCATATCCTTCAGATCTCAAAAATTTTGTAAATAAATTTGCAACACCAGGTTCACCACAACCATTTAAAACTTCCATCTCTGCTTTAATATAGTTGTCATGCCTTAGCTCTGTCTTCATATCTATTTGATAATCCTCAGATTTTTTTATATAATAAACAACTATAATTACTATTACAATGGAAAGTAAATATAATATAATGTTTTTCATTTTATAAAAGCAGCTTCTAATTCTTGTAACTGCTCAATTGTATTAATTCCAGATATTTCGTTGTAATCTTTTATTTTATATATTGAAGTTTGATATTTATTAATAAAATCAAAAATATCAGGTAAATAATATTCTTTTTGCATATTATCATTTTTGATAAGCGGAATTTTGTCCATAAGAATTTTTGAATCAAATATATATATACCTGAGTTGATTTCTTTAATAGACTTTTGTTCTTGATTTGCATCTTTATGTTCAACGATTCCTGATAATTGATTATTTTCATTTTTGATTACTCTTCCATATCCTGTCGCATCTTCTAAATCTGTAGAAATTAATGATCCTAGTGCTTGATATTTATTATGACGGTTGAAAAAACTCATAAGAGTCTCTACTTTAATCATTGGGACATCCCCAGATAATATTAAAACGTTACCATTAAAATCTTTCAATTCAGGTAGACAGCTTTTTATAGCATCTGCAGTTCCTAATAATTGTTTTTGCTCTACAAAAATGAGATTATCATTTTTAAATTGATCTATAATCAATTCTTTCTTATAACCAACCACAACAATAATTTTAGATGGAGAAAGATTTTTCGATGTATCAATTACATGAGATAAAAGAGGTTTGTTTTTTAATAAATGAAGAACTTTAGGAAGTTCAGACTTCATTCTAGTTCCTTTACCTGCAGCAAGTATAATAATAATATTAGGTTTATTTTTCATTAAAGTTCTATTATTCCACCTCCTGCTAATATATCACCCGAATAAAAAACAATAGATTGTCCAGGTGTTATTGCAAGCTGAGGTTCAGAAAAACTAACAGTAAAATTATCACTTTCTTTTTTTATTATAGCTTTTGATTTTTGTCCATTATACCTTATTTGACAAAGCATATCATATGGAAATTTTGGTTCATTGATGAGCCAATTAATATCACTAACCTTGCAAGTATTTTTAAATAAGGATGTTTTTTCTCCAACAGTTATTGTATTACTATTAGAATCAATCAGGAACTAATTAAATATGATATGCAGAATAATATTCGCGTAAGTAAAGAAGTTCCAGTCTATGTCTTAGTGCTATAATATTAGAAAAGGCTACGAGGGGAAGGCAGTCTCAACGTTACTACGATACCTTTAGAGTTTAGAGGCCTAGGTTGTAAAATTGAACAAATCAAACGTAATATATTGCCTAGACTACTAGATTTTATTAAATTATCTCAGACTGGTTTCCTTAAATACAGCACGATCA
>CAYVTK010000057.1:0-6014 GCA_964454465.1 uncultured bacterium
AGCCATGTCTGCTTTATTATATATTCATATGTATGTAGCAATAAATATTGCTTTAATAAATGGAGCTAATTTAATCGGTATTTGTTTAGGTTATCAAATGCTTTTTGAAAATAGTGAAGAATTTGGGAATACTAAAGGTTTAGGATTAATAAAAGGAAAAGTTAAAAAATTAAATTTTCATAAAAGTAGAGAATATAGGATTCCTAATGTGGGTTGGTTTAATTTGATTAATAATAAAAAAAATAGATTTAATACCAATTTGAATGATAAAACAGTATATTTTGTTCATTCATATGTTCCTATAGTACATAATATGGATATTATAAGTTCTTATATAAATTATGGAAATAATATGATTCATGCTTCGATAGATTCTGGCCAGATAATAGGATATCAGTTCCATCCTGAAAAAAGTGGCAAGGACGGAATTGAAATATTAGATTCTATATTGAAAGTAAGTTAATGGTTATTTGGATAACGGGAATATCGGGTGCAGGAAAGTCAACAATAGCTAAAGCGTTAATGCAGTCATTTAAGGATAAAGTTCCCGAGTTAATTAATATTGATGGAGATACTGTGAGAGATGTGTTCGATGAAAAATTAGGTTATACAGAAAATGATAGAAAAAAACATATAAAAAGAATACAGAGATTATGTTTATTACTAGATAAGCAAGAGCAAGTAGTTATTACTTCTGCACTATATTCTAATAAGGATATATTATCTTGGAATAGAAAAAATTTTTCTGAATATTATGAAATTTATTTGGATGTTTCAATTGAAATAGCACAAAAAAGGGATACGAAAGGTTTATATGATAAATATAAAAAAGGTTTAGAAAAAAACATAGTTGGTTTGGATATACCTTGGCAACATCCAGAAAAACCAGATTTAAAAATAGATTTTATAAATAATTATTCTGTTGAAGAAGTAGTAAAAAAAATTGTTCAGATTGTACCGATATTTAGAAATATAACTAGTAGAGAGAATATAAAATTAACATTTACATAGATTTATTTTCTTATTTAGAGTTAGAAAAGATAGGAATAAAAGCTTTTAGTCCTCTAAAGGGTTTTATGACGGAAGAAGACTTTAATTCTGTAGTATATAATATGAGGTTAACTAATGGAAAATTATTTCCTATACCAGTTTTATTGCCTGTTAATGAAAGAGATTTAAAAAAAATATTTATGGGCATGGAAGCAAATCTTATTTTTAATAAAATTAGAGTAGGAAGAATTAAAATAGAAAGCATTTTTAATATAAATTTTAAAAAATATATAAAAAAATTATTTGGTACAGATGATATAAATCATCCCGGATATCAGATGCTACTTTCTTTAGGAACAAATTTTATTGGTGGAAAAATTAAATTTGAAAATAAGGTAAAGAACACCCTAACTAAATATGAATTAAGTCCAGAAAAAGTAAAGAAAGAAATTAAAAAAAGAAAAATGAAAAAGGTAGCAGGTTTTCAAACTAGGAACGTGCCTCATAAAGCTCATGAGCATATTCTTGAACTAGCTCTTAAAGATATGGATGGCTTATTTGTTCAACCTCTAATAGGAAGAAAAAGATTAGGAGATTTTACTCCTGAAGCTATTATGGAAAGTTATAAATTATTAAAAAAAGATTTTTTTCCTTTAAATAAAATGATATTAGGTGCATTAACTACTTCTATGAGATATGCGGGACCAAGAGAAGCAGTTTTTCATGCTTTAATAAGAAAAAATTATGGATGTAGTCATTTTTTAGTAGGCAGAGATCATGCGGGTGTAGGTAATTATTATGGAGAGTATGAGGCGCAGAATTTATGTATAAAATTAGAAGAAGAATTAGGTATAAAGATTATTAAAGTTAGAGGCCCATTTTATTGTGAGGAGTGTGAGCGTATAACTATCGATACTTTTTGTAAGCATATAGATAAAAGAATTCCAGTGAGTGGAACAAAAATTAGAAATTCTTTATCTAAAGGAAAAAAACCAGATTTAAGGTTTATGAGGCCTGAAATAGTGGATTCATTAAAAAAAATAAAAATATTTATAGAGGAAAAATAATATATGAATAATAAAGTAAAAATTATTGCAACAATAGGGCCAAAAACAGCTTCAGAGAGTTTTTTAAAAAAAATGCATAAAGCGGGAATATCTGTAGATAGATTAAACGGATATCATAATAATTTGGATTGGCATAGAAAAACTATAAAGTTAATTCATAAAGTACTGCCTAATATTCCTATATTACTTGATATTCCTGGAAAAAAAATTAGAACTGCCCAATTAAAACACGAACCTGATTTTCAAATTTCACAAGAAATTATTTTAACCTCTGAGTCTGGTTATGATGGATTAGAAAAGGTTTCTCTTACAAATAAAGAACTTCATAAGTATTTGAGTGTTGGAGATATAATTTTTGCTGACGATGGTACTTTAAAATTTATAGTTAGTAGAATAGTGGGAAAAGACATTATTTGTATTGCCGAGACAAATGGTACCTTAAAAAGTTCTAAAGGTATTAATGTGCCCCATGTCAATTTAGGTGGAAAATTGGTTACAAAGCGAGACAGATCAATGATTAAATTCGCTATAGATAATAAAGTTGATTTCATAGGCATAAGTTTTGTAGAGTCAGCTAAACATATACATAAAATTAGAGAATTATTAAAAAATACACACATACAAATAGTATCTAAAGTTGAAAGTAGAAAAGGATTAGTTAACTTAGAAGAGATATTAAAAAATACAGATATTGTAATGATTGATAGGGGTGACCTTTCTACTGAAACAGATATAGAGAGTTTGGCATTTAATCAAAAAAAAATAATATCTAGATGCAATTTTCATTCAAAACCTGTAATAGTTGCCACAGAAATGATGGATTCAATGATTGAATCTCCTTATCCAACAAAAGCAGAAATTTTAGATATTTCAAATGCAATATTGGATGGAGCTACCGCAACAATGTTATCTGGAGAAACAGCGGTTGGAAAATTTCCTGTAGAAGCAGTAAATATTATGTCAAATATTGCATTACATGCTATGAATTCTAGAAATGTTGGAATATTTAATAATGAGGAAGAATCTTTTAATGTAATGGGAAGAGCAATTTCTAGTCTGTGCCAGTCAACGGGTATAGATAAGGTAATTGCTATTACGATTTCGGGTTTTGCTGCAAGGATAATTTCTAGTCAATCAATTAAACAACCGATTTTTGCTGTTACTAATAATAAAAAATTAGTAAAAAGTTTCAATATATTTAGTGGTACAGAGGGTATATATATTAATACAAAATTTTATAAAGATAACCAAAACCATGTGCCTAAATGTTTGTATTATTTATGGAATAAAAACATTATTAAATCTAATGATAATATATTGGTGGTTTCTTTAAGTTTTCCTGGATCTGGTAAAAGGATGAATACCTTGCAGACACATCATGTTAGAGACCTTGAAAAACTATTTAATTGGAAAAAAAATAAATAATGAAAAGTATTACAGCATATTTTGATAAGTTTGCAAGTAAAGATGATCCATATTGTTTTAGGTATTTTGCGAGACCATTATCAGCTTTTCTTCTTGTATTTTGTGGTAAATTTGTTTCTGCAAATCAGGTTACTTACATTAGGATTTTTTCAATGTTGGTTGTTTTTATTCTAATGGCTATTCCAAATATATTTACATTCAAAATAGCATGTGTGATTTTTCTTTTTAATACAATTTTAGATACTCTTGATGGTGCTATTGCAAGAAAAAATGATAATGCCTCTTATTGGGGAAAATTTTTGGATGGTTATGCAGATTCCGTATCCTTATCTTTATTACCGTTTGCAGGTGCTATTCATATTCTTTTGACTGATCCTAGTACTAACCATATTTTTATTAGCATTTTATTATTTTTAGCTACGTTTTTATTTATAATAGAAAATTATTTTAGGGAAAGATTAGTATTTTATAGAGAATGGATTCTCAGAGAAAACAGTAAATTACAATCAAATGAATTTTTTACTTCTAAAATTTCTGTTTATGCTTTCAATTCTTTTTTTGATGTAGTTCACTTTTTAATTTTGGCTGTAATTATTTTTGTACCAATTAAGATTTTTTTTATTTTTATTATTTTTTTATATTTTTATTTTACTACAATATGGTTGTTTATTATGTTTTTATATGCTTCAAAAAACTTGAGAATTTATAAAAAAAGCAAATTTAAAGCGGTAGAAACTGAAAAGAACAATAATTTATAGAGGTTTAATTGCAAAGAATCAAAATTTTAAAAAACTTAATTCTTCATACGGAAGATAAGATTATTGATGCCATGCATAGGCTTAATGAGGGTGATTTTAGATTTCAATTGATAGTAAATAATAAAAGAGAGCTTTTGGGAACAGTAACTGATGGTGATATACGTAGGGCAATAATTAAAGGTTATACTTCAGAATCTTCTATAATAGATTGTATGCATAAATCCCCAAAAATCGGAAAAGTCCACTTGCCTAAAACTCATTATAAATTATTTAATGAAATTTCTTCAGTATTAAAATTTTTACCAATAGTTGATAAAAGCGGTATTTTAGAATCAGTTATCGTTGAAAAACATAATATTAACAACAAAATCGCATTAGTTATGGCAGGGGGTTTTGGAAAAAGGTTAGGAAGAAAAACTCAAAATACGCCAAAACCTCTATTGAAAATAGGAAAAGAACCTATGTTAGAAACGTTAATAAAAAAGTTAGAAAAGGCTAATTTTACAAAAATATATATTTCTACATTTTATTTGCATGAAAAAATAGAAAAATTTATTAAAAATAAATTTTCTAAAAGTAATATAAATATAATATTAGAAGATGAGCCTTTGGGTACAGCAGGGTCTATAAGTTTAATTCCTCCTGAAGATAGAGAATTTTTAATGGTAATTAATGCTGATGTAATATCTGATATTGATTTTGAATCTATAGCCTTATTTCATTCGGAAAAAACTAATGATATAACTATAACAGTTGCTAAGTATGGCCACCAGATTAAGTTTGGCGTAGTCGATTTTGATAAGAACCTGAATTTTAAAAGTTTAAGAGAAAAACCTATAACTGATCATTTTATAATGAGTGGTATATATTGCCTTAATAAAAAAATATGTGATTTGGTACATAATAAAAATTTAGATATGCCTACTTTAATTGAAAATGCATATAAATTAGGTAGTAAAGTAGGAATATTTCCTATTTATGAATATTGGCAAGATGTAGGTAGTGAAGAAGATTATAAGAAAGTATATAAAAGTAAGTTTAAAAATAAATCTAAATAAATGATAAAAAATATTGAAATATTTTTAGCAAATAAATTAATAAGTTGTGACACTATAGTGCCACTTATTATGAGTATGCAAAAAATAAATAAAAACTTTAAAGTTAATTATTATATTTATCATTATAAAAGTTATGTAGATATAAAAAAAAATGAATTACTTTATCATGCATTAGATCAAACTGGCATACTCCATTTTAGAGGCAGCTCTGTTGCTAAGAACAAATTTTATAAAATAATATTAAAATTTAAGGAAGTTTTTTTTATATTTGAATTATTAATAAAATTACTTTTAGGAAAAATACAAATTATTCATTTTGGAATTTTTTCTAAATACCCATTTAAATTAATAACTTATTTTTATTCTAATGCAATTTATCATATGGAAAGGGTATGCATTTTAAAACATGAGAATGTTATAATTCTAGACAATCTTAATAGAAAAAGAAATTCAGGAAAAAAAATGTTGATATCTAGTAAAAATATTCTCTATTTTAATGAAAATTTTTTTAGAGACTATAATTGTTCAAATGCAAATAAAGTTTTAATGAAAAACCCTAGAACATATAGAACTTGGTATGAATATATTATGGGGTATGGTGTCAAAAAAGTAAGATGTGAGTTAAGAGATCTTCAATATGATTATGATAATGGATATTTTTTATATATTATAGGTTATATTGGTTATCTTGATTATTTATATAATGAAAAGACGAC
>CAYVTK010000058.1:0-5973 GCA_964454465.1 uncultured bacterium
AAAATCTAAATAAATCATTAGATTTTATGCTAAAAGTTCATGATTATAAATCTGCGGGTATGATACATAGATATTTAGGTCTAATTGCGATTAATAAACAAAACTGGGAAAGTGCGCAAACTCAATTTATTAAGGCTTTAAACTATCATCAGCAATCTCAGCATAGAGCAGCATTTGAGTTTACGACTTTATTTTTAGGCTTAGCTTATTTTTATGATGATAGTTTTGAACAGGCTAAAAAGTTTATTAAAAAAGCTGTTGAGATTACATCAATAAGGACAAATGTTAAATCAAGAAAAACAGACGTTACTTTTTATGGGAAAACTGCAATAGCAGCTGAATTAATGCTTAAGGCAAAATTAGGAGATGTAATTGAAGATGAACTTGATTCTTTTATAGATAAATTAGAAAAAGATAAGCAGGTCATTTTTGAAGAATCAGGTGATGAAGGTTGGATTAAAAGAGAATATTGGTATATAAGTAAGGCATATTCAAGTCTTGGCTTTGAAGAAAAATCTGAAAAGTATAAAAAAATAGCTAATGAACATTTAATATCACAATCTAAGTTAATTAAGGATAAGAAGATAAGAAATGATTACATTACCCTTCCTCTATTACATAAATTAATAAGAGAAGAAGACATACCTCTCTCATCTCATGCACAGACCTTAAAAAAATCTTCTGATAGTTCTGATGTAGATAATCAAAAGTCTAATATATTTTTATTTTGTCCAGATTGTGGATTTAAGAATGATAATAAATTTAAATTTTGTCCATCATGCGGATCTTCCCTGGAATCATAATTTATGTCATCTAATATTTCAACTATAATGTATACGGATGTTGTAGGTTATTCTAAGCTTACAGGAGATAATCAGGAGATTGCTTTAATAATATTAGAAGAACACAATCAAATTTTAAAAGAATATACAAATAAATATTCAGGCGAAATTGCAAAGCTTACAGGCGATGGATTATGCGCATTGTTTGATAAACCTATTAATGGAATTAGATGCGCTATTGATATTCAAATAGCGCTAGATGATAGAAATCAATTAAATACAAAGGAAAGACAAATTCAGATTAGAATAGGTCTTCACTATGGTGCATATGAACATAAAGATGGTGATGTTTTTGGTGATGGTATTAATGTGGCTAAGAGCATTGAACCTATTGCTCCATATGGAGGTATTGCTATAAGCGACATTCTAAATAATTTAATTTGGGATGAAGGAAATGTTTATATTAGAGAATACAAAATACTTGAAGTAGGAAAAAATAAAATAAAAATCTATGAAGTTTTCCTGAATCTAATAGCATGGATTAAAAATAAAGATAAAAAAAAGTCGCAATTTTTGGATTCTCAAGAAATGTATATAAAGGCTCATCAATTTTTTCATGCGGGAGATTATTCATCTGCGATTAAATTTGCTACATTGGCTCTAAATTCCATGAAAGAAAAGAAATCTGAAATTCAATCTTTTATATGCCATGCATTAATTTCAATAGGAGAATTAGATTATGCAAAAGAAATAATTGAAGAACTCAAAATAAAGTCTAAAGATGATTTAGATTTGCAGTCCCATATCTATAAAATGTCGGGCCACTTAAAACTTAACTCCAATGATTTAGATTCTGCGCTTCAATCATTTATTAAGTCACTTGAACTGATGCAGACTCTAAATGACAAATATATAAATGAATTGATTTATAATATTTGTATAATTTTTTTGTATAAAGATGAAGAAGAAAAAATTAGTGATTTTTTAAATCAAATAATTGATATACAAAATGATCAGTATTTAATTTTGTTAAAAGGAATTCAAACTTTAGTTATAGATTATAGAAATGATTCAAAATTACTTGAATATATTGATAGTATTAAACAACTTGAAAATAGTCATTTGATTGCATTTGCTTTGAAGATTTCCACACTTATTTACATGAAAATTGAGAATTATGATGAAGCAAAAGAAACAATTAAAAAAGCACAAAAAATGTTGAAAAATAGTGCTGAAAACATTTCAGATTTTTATCAAAGAAAATTTTTTTTAGAAAAAGTATATGTAAATAAAGATATTATGAATTTTTCACATAAGATATCAGAGTATTTTGTTCAGATGACATACAAAGAAATTAAAGAAGAAAATATTCAATCTAATATAATTATAGAGTCTAATTTTTGTACTAATTGTGGTTTTGAAAATAAAAAAAAATTCAAATTCTGTGTGAGTTGTGGAAATGCACTTTAGAAACAAGATAATTATTCAAGCTCTTTTTATATGTTTTATATTAATCTGTTTTTTATACTCTAATCAAAATATTATTAAAGTGATCAATTATAATATATATGGATTACCTCCAATACTGATAAAAGATAAAAATTCTAATAGAATAAGATCTATTTTTGAAAAAACTTCAAGCAAGTATGATTTAATATTATTTCAGGAAAATTGGGCATATCAAAATTTATTGCCTGAATATTTTTATGATTACCAAATTGTCATTGGGAGTAATACAAGATTTGTAAAAAAAAATAACCCTAGAAGAAGCAGTGGACTAAATATTATAGCAAATAGTAATATAGAAATTCAAAAATACAATCAATATTTATTTGATGAGTGTAATGGCTGGTTATTTAATGGTAGTGATTGTTTTGCTTCTAAGGGTTTTATCTATTCCAAATTAGAAACCAATGGTTATGAAATTAATTTGTTTATTACACATTTAGATGCAGGATATTCTAATCATGATATTACAGTTAGAGAAAAACAACTCACCTATTTAGAAAAAGAGCTAAATAAAGTTAATATGAATGACCCTGTTATTATTTGTGGAGATTTTAATATTGATTATTATACATCATCAGAGCTTATTGATAATTTTTTAGATGCAAATAATTTGAAAATAATAAGATGGGATAAAGAATTAGATATGTCAGAAATGATTGATTTTATTTTTTTGAGGGATGGAAATAGTATTAAAATTGATTTACTAGATTATGGGGTTGATGACGATTTGTTTTCATATAGCGATCATCCTCCTATATATTTCAATTTCATCTTAAGTGGAGATAAGAAAAAATGAATTATAAAATTGAAATAATGTATGATGGCACAGATTTTTTTGGTTGGCAATCGCAAAAAGATCAAAGGACTGTCCAAGGTGATATAGAATCTGCACTAATGGATATATTTAATGTGGATAACATAAATTTAATAGGTTCAGGAAGAACAGATTCAGGCGTACATGCAATTGGCCAAGTTGCAACTTTTGCCTATGATACTAAAATGTCTCCTATTCAAATTAAAAAGGCTCTAAATAGAAAACTTTTATCTGATGTTTTTATTAAAGATTGCATCATTGTTAATGATAGTTTTAATGCAAGATTTTCTGCTAAAAAAAGAGAATATATTTATTATATTACAGATAATTATTCACCAATAAATAGACAGTATTCTTGGCATTGTAAGTGGGATTTTGATAAAGAAAAATTAAATGATTGTGCTAATATATTGATTGGTGAAAATGAATTTAGTTTTTTTAGTAAAGCTTCATCGGAAACTAAAAACAAAATTTGCTGTATCTATGAATCCAATTGGAATTTTGAGTCTAATTTAAGTGCATATACAATTGTTGGTAATAGATTTTTACAGCATATGGTTCGTTTATTAGTAGGTACAATGATAGAAGTTGGACGTAATCGTTTATCAGTAAAAGATTTTTCAGATATTTTAAAATGCAAAGATACTAATTTTCATTCTGTGAGGGCACCTGCTTTAGGATTATTTTTAAATAAAATTTATTATGATTAGCAGATATATATTACTATTATTATTTAGTTTTTTACTATGTAATGCAAAACAAGAAATTAATGAGCATATTAGTAATACGCGAAATAATGCTGTAACAAATGCAATTTCATTAATTTCTCCATCAGTTGTTGGTATCAATGTCACGCAAATTAAGCAACAATCATTTGATCCTTTTTTTGATCCTTTTTTTGATCCTTTTTTTGATTCTTTTTTTAAGCATCATCAAAAAACATATAAAATTAAGAATTTAGGATCTGGGGTCATTATATCCAATGATGGCTATATAGTTACAAATTCCCATGTTGTTGAAGATGCAAATGAAATCATAGTCTCTTGTGTTAGCGGTGAAACATATGAAGCCATTATTGTTGGTTTAGATGAATTAACTGATATCGCATTGATAAAAATTGAATCTGATATCGATTTTCCTTATGCTTCTTTAGGAGATTCAGATCATTTGATTGTTGGGGAATGGGTTGTAGCTTTAGGTAATCCATTAGGTTTATTTGATATTTCTAATAAGCCAACAGCAACTATTGGTATTGTGAGTGGAATTGGGTTAGATTTTGGACAGAAAGAATCAGGAAAAGTTTATCAGAATATGCTTCAAACAGATGCATCAATAAATTCAGGAAATAGTGGAGGGCCTCTAATAAATGTTTTAGGGGATGTTATAGGAATTAATACATTTATAATGACAAGTTCAAATTATCATGAAGGTTCTATCGGGATTGGATTTGCAATACCTATTAATACAGTTCAATCAATTGTTTCTGAATTAAAAAGATATGGCACAATTGAAAGAGATTTTATAACAGGATTACATGTTCAAAAAATTGATAGAAATATGCAAAAGATACTAAAATTAGATAATAAAACAGGTCTTATTATAACTGATATTGATAAAGGGTCAAGTGGAGAAAAATCAGGACTTATTATTGGTGATGTTATTTTAGCTGTAAATGAAAATAGTATAGAAAGTGTATCAGATGTTATTAAGGTAATTAATGAAGGATTGCATAAAGTAGGTGATTTAATTAATCTTGAGGTATTAAGAAAAGGGAAAATGATTAATGTTAAATTAGAATTAATGGGTAACAAGAAAGCAGAGGTTTTTTATTAAATGATTCAGAGATATTCAACAGAAGATATGACTAGGATATGGTCAGATTATAATAGATTCAACACTTGGAAAATAGTTGAGTTAGCCGTTGTAAAAGTAATGACAGACAAGAACATTATTCCTAAAGATTCATGTAAAATTATACATGAAAAAGCTGATTTTAATGTAAATAGAATTTTAGAAATTGAGAAAATTACTCGACATGATGTTATTGCATTCTTAACTAATATGGCAGAGTACATAGGCCCTGATTCAAGATTTGTGCATATGGGTATGACATCTTCGGATTTGCTTGATACATCTTTGGCATTACAGTGTAGAGAAGCAGGATTAATTATTTTAGATAAGTTAAAAGAGTTTAATAAAGTTTTAGAGGATAATGCTATTAAATATAAAGATACTTTTCAAATAGGTAGATCCCATGGAATACATGCTGAGCCTATTACTTTTGGATTAAAAAACGCTCTTTGGAGTGAAGAAATTAAGCGTAATATCAAAAGGTGGGAAAAGTCCCTTGATATAATTTCTGTGGGGCAAGTATCAGGTGCTGTTGGGACATATCAGCATATTGATCCTGAGATAGAAATACTTGTATGTGAGAAGTTGGGCATTTCTGCAGAAACGGTATCAAATCAAGTTATTCAAAGAGATAGGCATGCAGATTATTTGTTAAATCTTGCATTGATTGGCGCTAGTATTGAAAAGATTTCTATTGAAATTAGACATTTACAAAGAACTGAAGTTTTAGAAGTTGAAGAATATTTTCAGAAAGGGCAGAAAGGTTCATCTGCAATGCCGCATAAGCGGAATCCTATTGTTACAGAAAGAATGACAGGTTTTGCTAGACTATTAAGATCAAATGCTATGGCCTCTTTAGAAAATGTAGCATTATGGCATGAGCGAGATATTTCTCATTCATCTGTAGAAAGAATAATTCTTCCTGATTCAACAACTTTAATGGATTATATGCTAAATAAGATGATTTTTTTAATGAAAAATTTATATGTTTATCCAGATAATATGATGAAAAATATT
>CAYVTK010000059.1:0-5923 GCA_964454465.1 uncultured bacterium
CAAATTGAGTACCATCAACTAAAAATCCAGAATAATGCACCCTAACAGTTTGTCCTGGATACGGTGTATCTCCTTCTCCATTTTCTAGTATAATATACTTTAATCCACTTTCTGTTGTGGTAGTACCTTTAGTGAGCTCTTCTAATGCTTTTTCTTGTTCTTGAATTTTTCTTTCTGCTACTTCTTTAGCTTTTTGTTGCTGATTTTTGAATATCTGTGCAGCATCAAAATTTTCTGCAGCTTCCCCTTCTCTAATAATAATAATGTTTTGCATGATATCATCTTGCTCAATAGCATTCACAATATCCTGACCTTCTATAACATGTCCAAAAACAGAATGTTTGTTATCTAACCATGGAGTTTCTTTATGCGTAATAAAAAATTGACTTCCATTTGATCCAGGCCCACTGTTTGCCATAGATAAAATTCCTGGTTTATCATGTTTTAAATCAGGATGGAATTCATCAGCAAATTTATATCCTGGACCTCCTCTACCTGTTCCTGTAGGATCACCTCCTTGAACCATAAAATCTTTTATTACTCTATGAAATTTAAGGCCATCAAAATATGGCTGCCCTAAATCTTTTGCTGTATTTTCAATTGTTCCCTCTGCTAATCCAATAAAATTTGCAACAGTCATTGGTGTTTTTTCAAATTCTAATTCAATAAGGATATCTCCTTTTGATGTTACAATTTTGGCTTTCATCGTACTCTCCATATTAGTTTGTGTATTAGCAGATGTATTTTTTTGTTCTTCAGGTCCCGTTTTACATCCCCCAATAAAAAATAAAGTTAAAAATGTGATTAAAATATTTTTTTTCATAAATCATTAGTCTCCTATAATTATACTTACTAAAGCTACAATATCTATAATATTAATAATTCCATCTGTGTTAATATCAGCAATCTCTATCTGAGTATCATTTAAAGATTGAGTATTAAGTACATAGTTTACAATTAAAACTATATCTACTACATTAACTAATCCATCTTGAGTTACATCGCCTGTAGTACCTTGATTATCATCTTCTTCATAAAAATAAGCTCTATAAATTAAGGTTGCATCCAATATGAATGGATTTGGAATATTCTCTTGATATGCGGCTATTGCCTCTGTTCTATTTATTTCAGAAGCTGTAGCAGGATCATCTAGGTGCCACTGATAGAGATCATTTTTTTGTTCATTAAAAAAATTATCATCAGCTACATCTTGATAAATTGTATAAAAGTAAAACATTGCTCTTGCAATATCTCCCTTAACATCTTCACGCGGTTCAAACGCATTGGAAGCACTTTCAGAATATTCATTAATATTATTAGAGGGGATACTATTAGAAGAATATTCTAACCAATACCAGGTATCTGTTACATAATCATTTAATTCAGAAAACGGTTTATTTGAGCGTGCTGAATTAACGTTATCCTTGCAGGGTCGCAAATGATGCATATCGCTTCTTGGGTTTCCACTCCCTGCACCTAATGATTGGGGCCATAAATGCTCGCAATTTATACCTTCACCAGAGAGAGTGCTAATAATATTTCCTGCTCCTACATCAGATGGAAGATATCCGGAATAATTAGTATAGATGCAAGGGATATACCCATTATTATTATCAATCAACTCATATAAAATATTTCTAGCATTTGTATAACCTTGTGTATAGGACGTTGTATAATTATCTTGCAAACAATTAATTAAACTATTATCAACCATACCAACACAAATTTCCTCTTGTGAAGATAAAAAATTCAAGAAAATAAATATATAAATAAAAAAATTTCTCATTGCTAATTAAATTAACTATACTCCTGGGTAACTTAATTATAAAGATGATAATAAGAAAAAATATATTTAATAATTTTAAATGGCTTAATGAACAGCATAAATCCTTTATTATTTCTGCTGATTATGATGGTTTAATTTGTGCATCTTTTTTATCTCATCATTTAAAGTGGAATTTGGTTGGTTATTATAATATGGAAAAAATATGGATATCACAAGAAGGGTTAGAACAAAAAAATAATTTAATATGGGTTGACTTAGATATTGTCCCTAAATCAGGGAAAACACTTGGAGGCCATATTGTGACTGTTGATAATCAACTACCTTTAGGCCTGAAAAGTTCATGTAACCCCAATATTTTAAATAATATATCTAGTGATAGTTTTAATAAAAAGTATCCTTTGTCAACATTAAGTTTTTTAATGTGGTTATTTAATATTTCTATTCCTTCCAGCTATGCAGCAAAATTTTTAGTTTTACATAGTGACTCCACATGGTTAAAATATCAAAAATATACAGCAAACTTTAGCAATTGGATAGCTTTATTAGCAGATTATGACTGGCCCTCATTATTTAGAAATATTGATACTGTTGATTTCGAAAAAAAAATAGATCAAGAATTTTATCCTATGATGATTCAAATGGCTGCTAGTTCGGGTTTTAGTAAATTGAAAAGCAAGCATTTGCATATCAAGAGTAGAGAATATAAATTTAATCCTGATTGGGATGAAGATGTAATTTTAAATTTATTTGATCTTTTTGCTCAATATTTATTCTGGTCTCCAGCACAGCTACCTTGTATTGCTCGTAAAATTATAGGTATATATCTTTCGGTTGCAATTAAGGATGTTAAGAAGAAGGGCCTAAATAATTTCATTAAAGAAAATAAAATTTTTTCATATACCGTTACTTCCCCTGCAATAATGAAGTATACAATTTTTGAAAAAATTAAATGAATATGCAATTAAATAATTTAGATGATTTAGTTAGAGATTATGGCTATCCAGATGCATTAATAGATAATCATAAACTTGAACAATCTGGACACGCAATATGGGGGTTTGATGAAGTTCTTGAATATAATAATAAAGGTTTATATGTAAATTCTTCCAAGGTTAACCAAGAACCTTTCACGTTACTACAATCATTAATTGATAGGTGGATTAAGAGGAAAAAGAAAATTCCAGCTATTGGTTTTTTAAGCTATGATATCAAACATATTATATACCCACATATCAATTTTAAAAAAATAAAAAATAATTTTCCATATATGTGGTTTGCTACACCTAAAAAAATTAAATCATATAAGCTTAGTATTAATGATAATACAAAAAAAAAAGGACAGCATCTATCTATTAATCAAGATATTTTATCTTCTAAAGAATATGAAAAAAAAATATTATTAATCAAACAGGAACTTAAAAAGGGGAATAGCTATCAAATTAATTTTACTATGCCAAAATTATTTAATATAAAATCCCATCCTTTTAAAATATATTTAGAAATTAGAAAAAATATTAAACCAGATTTTGGATATTATTTAAATATTGGGGATTATCATATACTTAGCTTTTCTCCTGAAGAATTTTTTCATACAAAGGGGAATACCATTGAGTCATATCCAATGAAGGGTACAAAATTAAGAGGAAGCTCTGTAAATGAGGATAAATCTTTTAAAAAAGAATTAAAAAATAGCACAAAAGATAAAGCAGAGCATGTAATGATAGTTGATTTATTAAGAAACGATATTGGAAAAATTTCTCAATATGGAACTGTTAAGGTTAAAAATTTATTTGCAGTAAATTCTTACCCTACTGTACACCAAATGGTTAGTTGTGTTTATGGTAAATTAAAACAAAATATTAAACATGTTGATATTCTAAAAGCTCTGCATCCAGGCGGGTCTATTACAGGGGCCCCTAAAGAGAGCTCAATGAAAATTATTGATTGGCTAGAAGATTATAATAGAGGGATATATACTGGTACAATTGGATTTATTGATTCCGCTGGGAATATGTGCTTTAATATTGCAATTAGAACATTGGCAATTAATAAGAAAATTGCTACATATGGTGTTGGTGGAGGAATAGTTTGGAAATCTAATTCTCAGGATGAGAGAAATGAAGCAGAATTAAAGAGTGAAATTTTAAAAGACTATATTAATTAAAAAATTAAGAGGCAGTCAATGTATTATTATATTAATGGAGAATTTGAATTATTAGAAAAAGCAAATATTCCATTTGATGATGCAGGGTTTTTATATGGTGATGGTCTATTTGAAACAATGCGATTTGATAATAAGGTAATTTTTTCTCCACGGAAACATCTAGATAGATTATCAAAGTGACTCGGGATTATTAATTTAACGATCAGCCAGAAAGATAATGAATTATTGGAGATTTTAAACAAAGTTATCCACATAAATAATTTAGATTCTGGAATAATACGATTGATGGTTACGCGTGGTATTTCTAATAAAAAATCATCTGCTTTTAATATTCCTAGAATATATGTTAGTATTAAGCCCTTTTATGAAGTTCCGCAAAAGCCAGTTAAAGTAATCTATTTAGATGAAACGAAATTCCCTATCATTAGATTTACTCCTGCTATTAAGTCTATGAATTATATTGGTAATTTATTATCTAAGAGAGAGTGCGAGAATCAAGGAGGGTATGAACCAGTTTTTTATAATAAAAATAAAATTATTACAGAATGTGCTATACGTAATATTTTTTATATTAAAGATGATACATTATTAACTCCATCAGCTGACTTAGGTATTTTGTCTGGCGTTATGAGGGATACAATTCTTCATATAGCTCATGATATGTGTATACAGGTGTTAGAAAAGCATATTCATTATGATGATATCAATAATATGCAAGAGGCTTTTATATCATCAACTGGCATTGGTCTTTTACCCTGTTATTGGAATGGATGGAAGTCAAATTATTCTATAACAAAACTAATAAAAAAAGAGCTATTTAAAAGAATAAAAAATAACTAATTTATTGACATGAATTATCCTTTATTAACATCTGATACAATGTCACTTAAAGGTGACAAGCTTTTACAAAAAATCAAAACAGATTTTATAGGTTTGGATACTAAATATGAAACAGCAGATGGTAAATTATCTAGAAGAATTTATTTAGATACTACAGCATCTTCATTAATGATGGGTACTGCACATAGAGCTTCAAATGAATTTTTAAAGCATTATGCAAATACACACTCTCTATTACATTTTAGTGCAAAAATATCAACTAAAACATATGGTTGGATTCATAGCAGAATACTTGAATTTGTACATGCCAATCCTGAAGATTTCACATGTTTTTTTATGGGTAGCGGTGTTACTGCCGGATTAAATAGAATGGCTAAAACATTTAAACGATTACGCCCAGAAAAAGATATGGTATTGGTATCTATTATGGAACACCATTCTAATGACTTGCCTCATAGAAAACATGGTGGTAAAGTTTTACATATTCCAATTAGTAATGCTAGTGAAAATCTAGGTAGTATTGATATGGATACTTTTGAAAAATATTTAATTCAATTTGAAGGTCGAGTAAACTATGTTTCTATTACCGGCTTAAGTAATGTAACTGGAATTGTGACACCCATTAATAAGATTGCTAAATTAGCACATCAATATGGAGCATATGTCATTGTTGATGCAGCACAAATGGCAGCACATGTTCCTATTTATATGAGTGGTTTTGAAGATAAAGATATGGAAATCGATGCACTTCTTTTTTCTGGACATAAAACGTATGCTCCAGGTTCTCCTGGTGTAATAGTTGCTAGAAAATCTTTTATGTCTTCAGTTGAGCCAGAAGAGGTTGGGGGAGGTATGGTTGACAAAGTATTCCCAGATAATTATTTTGTATCTAAAAAATTTCCAGATAGAGAAGAAGCTGGAACTCCAAATATATTAGGAGCTATTACATTAGGGGCTGCAATTCATGTATTAGATAGTATAGGGATGGATAGAATATTAAAAAAAGATTTAGAAATAACTGAATATGCAGTTAAAAAAATGCAAACATATGATGATATATTTATTTATGGAGAAATTAATAATAAAGATTCTATTAGAGCTGGTACTATAGCATTTAATATTTTAGGCATGGA
>CAYVTK010000060.1:0-5892 GCA_964454465.1 uncultured bacterium
AATAATTCTTATGATGTTATTGCTGTTGTGCATGCAGAAACATCAACAGGGGTACAAAATGCAGTTGAAAAAATATCAAAATTTATTGATGATGATACAATTTTTATTGTTGATGCTGTAACAAGTTTAGGTACAGTAGATATACAGGTTGATAATTGGAATATTGATGCAATTTATAGTTGTTCACAAAAAGGGCTTTCATGTCCTCCAGGAGCATCTCCTATGTCTTTCTCAAAAAAAGCATTAGATAAAATGAAAAGAAGGAAGCAAATGGTTCCTAATTGGTATTTAGATATGTCTGAGATTATTAAATATTGGGATGGGAATCAAAGAGTTTATCACCATACTGCGCCTATTAATATGATGTATGCTTTATACCAAAGTTTATATGATGTATTAGATGAGGGAATTGATAATGTAATAGAGAGGCATTATCAAGCTCATTTATTATTAGAAGAAGGACTTAATGAGTTAGGTTTAGAGTTATTAGTAAAAAAAGAATTTAGACTCCCATCTCTTAATGCTATAAAAATTCCAGATGGAGTAAATGATTTGGATGTTAGGAGTAAATTGCTCAATGAGCATCATATTGAAATTGGTGGGGGTCTTGGTCCCTTTGCAGGCAAAGTTTGGAGAATCGGTCTTATGGGACATTCTGCTAGAGAGGAAAATATTAATATACTACTAGATGCGTTTAAGAAAATTTTATGATAAAATTATTATATATACTGTTGTTTAGTTTTGGAGTTTCTTATGGCTCTAATATAACAACCTTTGTGAAATTGGATAATCAGATACCTTCAGAATTAAATTTAAATAATTTTGAATTATCTGTTAACCCTAAAAATAATCAAAAACATTATCAGATGCATCAAATTTATGAAGGAGTTTCTGTATTTGGAAGAAATATTAAAATTCATTATAATGTTTATGATGAACCTTCTTCGATGTCATCAAATTTTCATTATGGAGAGTTTGAAAATTCTATCCCTACATTAAGCCTAGATGATATTAGAGTGATTATTATTAATGATTTTACACTTATTGAATTTATATATAAAAATATTGATTTAATATATTATGTCAAGGGTAACATCGGAAAACTTGTATATCATATTGATGCTATTGGTTATGAACAGGCTTATAGATATTTAGTTAGCGCACATAATGGAAGTATTATTAAAAAATGGACTCTAATTCATGATGAGGGCCCAACAGAAGGTATTGGTAGAAATTTATTATCTCAATGGGTTGATCCTATTTATATTTATGAAGGAAATTCTTTTAGTTCTATTGGGGATTTAATTACACCAGATTTAGTTTGTGAGACATATTGTTGGGACTATGGAGATTGTGATGGTCAGAATTATAACTGGTGTGAATTATCTTATTCTCAGGGTGCATGTGATGAGAATTATATAGAAGATTGTAATGGAGACTGCTTCCATCAATGGTATATGCAGTTCCCTGGAGTTGGAAATGGTTTTTGTAATGCTCCTTGGATTAATGCTCCAGAAGAAAGTATAAGTTCTGGTATTTTTAATATGGTAGATGAAAGTAATCCAAATCTTGGGACTATTTTTACAATTAATTCTTATGGTGGTTTCTATGAAAATTTATCTTATGTGAATAGTGATACTAGTATGTTCTCTGATCCTGTATCTTCATCTTCACATCTTTCTGGAGTCAGCGCGCATGATTATCAAAGAAAGACTTTAGATTATTTTTGGGATATGCATCAGTATGCAGGAATTGATGGTGAGGGTAAAAGAACAATCTCAGTTGTTAACTATGGCTCTGGAGGAGGTATTAGTCAAAATAATGCTTTTTTCAATGCAGGACTTGATGTTCTTAGTTATGGTATAGCAGGGGGTGCTTATAGGCCTTTTTGTGCAGCTCAAGATATTGTAACACATGAATTTACCCATGGATTTACAGCACATCATTCTGGACTGGTATATGAAAATCAACCTGGTGCATTAAACGAATCAATGTCAGATGTTTTTGGTTATTTTGTTGAAGCAGAATATCAAGAGGGTGGAGATTGGACTGAAGGAGAAGATATTAGGATTAATGGAGGTGCAAGTCGCTCTTTTGAAAACCCTCCAACATATGGTGACCCTGATAATATAAATCATCCATATTTTGTTCCATATACAGATAATCCAAATATGTTTACCAATGATTTTGGTGGAGTACATTCCAATAGCGGTATTCCTAATAAAGTGATGTATTTAGTTGTTAAGGGAGATGAACACTATGGAATTAATGTATTGCCATTTGAACAAGATATTAATCTATCGCGGGATGTTGCTTCTACAATATGGTATAATTGGAATAGGTATTATCTAGAACCTGAAGATGATTTTTCTATTGCTCGAGAAAAAATGATACAGGTTTCACAGGATGTTTTTCCTTATAACCCAATGTATATTCAAACAATTTCAAATGCATGGGCTTCTGTAGGTGTTGGAGAACCTCTTATATTAGGAGATGTTAACCAGGATTCTATAATTAATATACAGGATATTATTTTAATTGTAGGAATTTTATTAGGGTCATTTGAACCTACAGAAGATCAATTAACATATGCAGATGTCAATCAAGATAATATTATAGATATACTTGATATTGTTTTTATTATAAATATTATTTTTAATTAAGCCTAATCAAGAAATTTAATATGTCCAAAAATAAAAGCTTATTTATTGTTTTTATATCTTATACAATTGCATTGATTTGTAGTACTATTTTTATAGTTACTTATAAAAATAGTAATCTTATTTATACATTATTATATGCAGATATTATTGCTACAATTATTATTTATATCGCAAGTTATATTTTTAAAAATTCATCAATTTATGATCCGTATTGGAGTGTTATTCCTCCTTTCCTTTTATTATTCTGGATATTGCAGCTTGATACAAATATAGTTAATACCTATTTTCTATCATTTAGTGTGCTATTTTGGGCCATAAGGTTAACCTATAACTGGATAAGAGGATGGAAAGGTCTTGACCAAGAAGATTGGAGATACATTGATCTTAGAAATAAGATGGGGAAGTTTTATCAGTTAGTAAATTTTTTAGGGATTCATTTATTTCCTACAATTATTGTATTTGTATGTTGTTTGCCTTTTAAACATGCATTAGAAATTAATAATACAAATATTAATATAATTTTAGGATTTATAATCTGTTTTATCGGTGTTTTGTATGAAATTATTAGTGATCAACAACTATATAATTTTAAAAAACATAGTCCTAATAATATTATTGATTCTGGATTATGGAAATATTCAAGACATCCAAACTATTATGGAGAAATTTTATTTTGGTGGGGATTATTTATTTATGGCGTAACTTTTAATAATTATACTGCTCTAATTATTTGGCCTATATCAATGACACTAATGTTTCTATATATTAGTATACCATGGATTGAAAATAAAATATTATTAACTAGACCTGAGTATAAAGAATATCAAGGGAAAGTAAATATATTATTGCCAGAAATAACAGTTGTTAAAAATTTATTTAAATAATTATTAAGATAAAGGAATTGAATTATGCAGCATGAAAATTGGTCTTGTCCAAAATGTAATCATTTAGAGTATGAAATAGGTGAAATTCGAGTAGCAGGAAGCTTTTGGACTAAAATATTTAATATTCAAAATAAAAAATATGCTTCTGTCTCATGTGCAAAATGTTCTTATACAGAATTTTATAAAGGACAACCATCTTCACGGATTGCAAATATATTTGATTTCTTTACAACTTAATATTTCTTAATGAAAAAAATATCTCAATCTGATCTAAGAAAAATATTTAAAAGGGAAATGAAATTTTTAATAGATGGGATATCAAACTCATCCAATCCATATCATTTCTTTTCTTTATCAACTTTAAATGATAAACAGGTTACATCGAGAACTGTTGTATTAAGAAATATAGATGAAAATCCAATGACAATCTATTTTAATGCAGATTATAGAAGTCCAAAAGTCAAGCAATTATTATCTAACAAACAATGTTTTGTTTTATTTTATGATAATAAGCGAAAAATACAAATTAGAATAGAGTGCGAGGCAATTGCTAACTATAATAATGCTATATCAAAAAGAATTTGGAATACAACTCCTTTACAAAGCAGGAAATGCTATATGGGAGAATATAGCCCAAGTCAATATTTAAAAGAATGGCATCCTAATATTCCATTAAAATATCTTAAAAAAGATCCAGAAAAATCAGATAGTGAATTAGGCTATAGTAATTTTACAGTTATTAAACTTATTATTAATAGATTAGACATTCTAGAATTACATCATGATGGGCATATACGATTTAATTTAGATTCTTCAGGAGAAATAAATTTTATTGCACCATAATATCCTATTTAATTGTAATTAATACTACTCCTAATATAGCTATTAGCATAGATGAAATTCTTAATTTTGAAATTTTTTCTTTAAGTATTAACCATGAAAAAAATGTAATAAAAATTACAGAAGTTTGTCCAATAATGCTTGCAACAGGAGGTTTTTCAATATTAGCATAACCTACAATCCAAAAACTTAACGCTATAAAAGTTCCAAGTCCTGAGCTTAATAAAATTTTCCATAGGACTTTCGATTTTTTTCTTATTGTAGTTAAATCAGATGAAATATCTTTTTGTAATAAACATATAATCCATGCAATAATAAATCCAGGGAATAATCTAAATGCAGTTACCCATAATTGAATAGAAATAGAATCGTTAACTTTTGATAATATGGGCTTAATTAATACAATCCCAAAGCTACTTAATAAGATAGCTGCAATCTGTAATAGTAGCCCTCTTATTTTTATTTTTTTATCTATATCATCATGATCCTTTTCATAACTAAGTATTAGAAGTGAGAGTATAACAATAATAAAACCTATTAGCTGTTGTAGCGTGAGTATTGTTCCCAGCATTATGATAGAGAAAAAATAAATTACTCCAGGTTCAAAACAATTGATTATTGCAACTCTATTTGCTCCTATTTGACTTAATGCATATATAAAAAGTATATCTCCAATACCCATGCCTAGGCAACCGCTAATTATAATTTTAAGATAATCTATATTTGTAAAACTGTTATACCATATAGGAACATCAAAAATTAAAAATAGAATAATGAAGCATAGTAATGCAATTGAGTTCTTAAGACTTACAATTAAAAAGGGAGATATTTCTTTACTTGCTGATTTAAAAATAATAACTGCAATGCTCCAGCAAAATGCAGCTGATAGAGCACAGATTGCTCCAAAATATGAATAATTAATTATTTGTTGCAACTTACTATAAAATTAATAGGATATAATAATATAAGAGTTAAATGCAACCTCAGGACAATAGCCATCTCCATTACATGTTGGAGGTGTTACGCAATTATTACCACTGACTCTACATGCACTATAATCAATAATATTTTCTTCACCAATACTGACATAATCAGTAATATCTGTAATATATGGATGTACATCCATTCCAGGACACCATCCTGCTCTACCATATCCCCATGTTCCTCCTTGGTTTGGAATAACACCTTGTACAATTGTTGTTGGTTGCATACAATAATTTGATGAAGATGCATTAGGGTAATCTTTATCAAAAGTATATACCCCACCATTAATTTCAAATATATGTCTTGAATTACAGAATTCACAGCAATTAAAACATCCAGCGCTTCCCCATCCATGCCCTGTTATATAAGCAACAAATTCAACCTTTTCTGCATTTTCTGGCACAGAAAAGACTTGAGGAGGCCTATTGTCATTATAGCTTGGATTAAATTGAACTGTTCCATTCCATATTGGTTGTATTTCTTTAGGAGATCCTCCTTCAGGTACTCCATTATGAAGTCTA
>CAYVTK010000061.1:0-5788 GCA_964454465.1 uncultured bacterium
AATGGAAATTTAATTGCAAAATCTGTATCAAACAGCGAGGGCTTACTTATTATTGATTTTGATACGGATGCAACATCTAGCTTAACCCTTTATTTAAATTCAGCTCAATATAGGCAGGAATCAATAGAACTTAATTATTTATCAGATGATGGATCAGCTTATTCAGGGTTAGTCCCTGTATCGGTTAATTTTTCACATGATTTGTCTAATAATATTTATTTAATCCAAGGATTAAATACTATCAATGTACATCTTTTAAATAATAGTTCTGTAGCATTCTCTACAGATATGACTTTATCAAGTACAAATAATGATATTTTAATATCAACTAACTCTTCAATGACAACTATTAATCCTGATACTCAGGCAACCTATAGTGCAGATATTACTATCTCTGCTGATTTGCAAATAGGTTCTGTGGTTCCATTGTTGGCAACTTTCTCAAATGATGGTTATGAAATTGAAGAGTATAACTTTGATTTATTTATTAGCTCTGATCCTCTATTGTATTTTGATGTAGATCCTTCTTTGCAATCTTCTTATGGGTATAAAGCTTATGATCATACAGATATAGATTATGATGAAGCTCCTATATATGATTGGGTAGAAGAAGTTAATCAGTTTGGTACGAATCTTAATTTAACAGATGATTCTGTAATTAATGATGTCCAAATTGGATTTGATTTTAATTATTTTGGAGAAACATATAATTCCATGACAATTTGTTCTAATGGTTGGGTTTCATTTGAACCATGTCCATTAAGCCACTTTTGGAATTTTTCTATTCCAAATCCAATGGGTCCTTCTGCAATGCTTGCTCCTTTCATGGATGATTTAGATGATGATGATGGCAGTGAACCTTTTAATGTTTATTCTTATAATGATGGTAATGGTCGATTTATTGTTCAGTGGGATGATGTGTCAAATGGCGAGGACGATCAAAATTGTCCAGATTGTATTAAAGAAACATTTCAGATGATTCTACATGATCCAAGTATTTTTCAAACGGCTACAGGAGATGGTGATATAATTTTTCAATATAAAGAAATACATGATATTGATCAGAATGGGAATTATTCTACAATAGGTATTGAATCTCCTGATCAAGATGATGGTGTCCAATATTTATTTTCGGGTCAGCCTGATCTAGGTTCATATTGGGAAATGAGTAATAATGGTTATTATGAATCTATTGCTATTAAATTTACAACAGGAGCGTATGTTGAAAATCAATGCGCTGCATTTGATGTTAATGGAGACTCTATTATTAATGTTGTTGATATTATATCTGTTGTAAATGTTATTCTGGGTTCTCAAAATGCATCTAACTTTAATTGTAGTGTAGATATAAATGGAGATGGTATCGTGAATGTTGTTGATATTATTTCTATTGTTAATTATATATTATCTTAAAATAATAAATTAATGTATCCTCATGAAATTTTAAGAAAGTTATTTCATTTATCTACATGTATTTTCCCCTTTCTTTTATATTTTTACGGTAAAGAGGCTTGTTTCCCTTATTTCTTTATATTTCTTGTATCATTTCTACTTTTTGATATAGGAAGGCAAAAAAGTGTTTTTATAAGCTCAATTTATAATTATTTTTTTTCTATTTTAACCAGGGATTATGAACAGCGAAAATTAACAGGAGCTTCTTATATTTGTTTTTCAATTATATTCATTACATTTTTTTTTGATGAAAAAATAGCTATTATATCTTTGCTTATTATGAGTTTTGCTGATCCTTGTGCATCTCTGGCTGGCCATTACTTTGGCCAATTTAAAATATATACAAAAACATTAGAAGGAAGTATCGCATTTTTTATCATCGCAAGTACTATTTTAATTTTTTTTTCTACACCTTATATAGATGTTATTATAGTATCTTCTATTTGTACTATTGCGGAGTTGTTTTCAAAGAAAATAAAAATTGATGATAATTTTCTTATTCCTGTTATAGGTGCTATATTGCTTTTTCTCCTATAATATATCTAGAATATTTTCTGGAGGTCTTCCTATAACAGCTCTATTCCCAATGATAATAATTGGACGTTCTATAATTTTTGGGAAGTTGGCCATTTTTTCAAGAAGTATATCTTGATTATGAATGATTTCAGATAAATTATTATCTTTAAAATCTTTTTCTCCCTTTCTTATGATATCTTTTGGCTCCATGCCTAGTTTAGCACAAATATCTTTTATTTCACTAGCACTAGGAGGATTTTTTATGTATTGAATAGTTTCAAATTATAGAACTTTACTTTTTAAAATCTCAACTGATTTTCTACTCTTACTTCAGTTTGGATTGTGATATATTGTATTTTTCATTTTTAAGATATTTTTGTTAATTAAGTTTAAAAATTTAATTTAATTTAATAAATGCCTAATAATATTTGCAATTTATTTAAATAATTATTAATATTTAAATAATCAATTTCGGTAATTATTTTATGCTTGATACAAAAGATAAGGCAATCCTTGATATACTTTCATCTTCTGGAAGAGAGCCGGCAAGTAGTATTTCATCTAAGATAGGCATGTCTGTACCTGCTGTGATTGATCGCATTAATAAACTTCAAGATTCAGAAATTATTACGGGATATAAGGCTATTGTAGATTATGCTAAGTTGGGAATGGATGTCTCTGCCTTGATTACATTAGTTTCAGAATCTTCTGAACATTATTATGAGGTTATAAAACTTGCTAAAAAAACTCCAGAAGTCGTTAAATGCTTTGCTACTACAGGAACAGGTTCACATGTTTTATTGATTAGGACAGAAAACACTCATACGCTAGAAAAATTTTTAAGGACAATACAACAATGGCCAGGTATAATCAGAACCGAAACACAATTAATACTATCATCAAATAAAAACTAAGGAGATTATTTATGGGAAAAGTAAGAGCAGAATATATATGGATAGATGGATATGCACCAACGCAAAACTTGAGGAGTAAAACAAAAGTTTTAGATGGTCCAATTAATGATTTATCTCAGCTGCCAGATTGGGGTTTTGATGGTTCAAGTACTTTGCAGGCTAATGGTAATGATAGTGATTGTTTACTTAAACCTATTAATTTTATTCCTGATCCTTTTAGAAGAGGTGATAACGTACTTGTTATGTGTGAAGTCTATAATGCTGACGGAACGGTACATGCATCAAATTTTAGAGCAAAGTTAAAAGAGCTAGCTGAAATGCATAAGGATGAAGAGTGTTGGTTTGGGATAGAACAAGAATATACTTTTATGGAAACAGATGAAAAACCATATGGTTGGCCTGATAATGGCTTCCCTGCACCTCAAGGAAAATATTATTGCGGTGTTGGTTCAGAACAAGTTTATGGCAGGGATATTGTAGAAGCTCACTTGGAAGCATGCTTATGGGCAGGTATCGAATTATCTGGTATTAATGCAGAAGTTATGCCAGCGCAATGGGAATATCAAGTTGGTCCATTAGGTGCTCTTGATGTATCTGATCAATTATGGTTTGCACGATGGATACTTAGACGTATATCTGAAGATTGGGGTGTTATGGTTTCTATTGAACCTAAACCTATGAGAGGTGATTGGAATGGTGCTGGTGCACATACTAATTTTAGTACAAAGACAATGCGAGAACCAGGTGGTCTAAAGGCAATAGAAGAGGCATGTGAAAGATTAGGAAAAAAACATAAAGAGCATATTGCAGTATATGGTGCTGATAATGAATATAGATTAACTGGTTTACATGAAACTTGCAGCATTAATGAATTTAGGTACGGCAATAGTGATAGAGGTGCTTCAATTAGAATTCCAATGCAAACCTATACTGATGGATGCGGGTACCTTGAAGATAGAAGACCTTCTGCAAATATGGATCCATACAGAGTGTGTACAGCTCTTATGGAAACAATTTGTAATAAAGTCGCTGCAGAAGTTTAATTCACACTTTTTCATGGACAGCTTATGTTCTGTAAACTGTCCATGAAATAAATCTTTATATAAGAGTCTATAAATCCTTAATTTCCCACTAATTAATAAAAACAAATAAGATGTATTTATGTATTTAGGTATAGATATTCAGATTGCACAGCTTATGTTTGTCCTATCTTGTATGGTAATCTTTTTTATATTTGAAATTTTACCTATGGAAGTTACGGCATTAGCAACAATAGGAATGTTGTGGCTTTTAGGGATTATTACAATTGAAGAAGCCATTAGTGGTTTTGGTAATAAAGCAGTTGTAACTATTGGTGCAATTTTTATTATTAGTCGTTCTCTTGTAAAAACAGGATTTTTAGAAGTTTTTATCGATTATTTTTATCGTTTTGCTGGGAATTGGAAATGGTTTTCATTTACAATTTTCTTTGTTTTGGTATCTATTATTTCTGGTTTTATTAATAATACTGCAGCAGTTGCAATTTTTATTCCTTTAGCAATTAATTTATGTCAAAGATTTCATATTAGTCCTACAAAAATTCTGCTTCCATTATCCTATGCTGCTATTTTTGGAGGTACACTTACTCTTATTGGAACATCTACAAATTTAATTGTTAATTCTTATCTTGAATCAAATAATTTACAGACATTTAGTATGTTTGAATTTACAAAGCTCGGAATTATCTTTCTGATAGTTGGTACAATTTATAATTTAATTGTATCAAGATTTTTTCTTCCATCGCGTGCAATTACAACTTCTTTGACTCAAAAATATCATATGAGAACTTTTTTGACGGAGTTTAAAATTACAGAGAAATCTTCTCTTAATAATTCATCTGTTAGAGAGCAAAAAATTTCTGATTTATTTGATTTTCAAATATTGAAAATTATAAGAAGTAAAGAAGAAATTATTAATAATCTCAGGTTTTGCAAATTGGAAAAAGATGATATTATTATATGTAAGGTTAACGTTAAAGATATCATAAAACTTAAAAATAAATTCAATCTATTGCTTTTATCAGAGATAAAAATAGATCAAGATGAATTAGCAGGAGATAATTATGTGATTGTTGAAGGGTTAATTCCTGAAAATTCAAATTTAATTAAAAGAACGATAGGAAATATTGATTTCAGGAATAAATTTGGATCTTTTGTTTTGGCAATTAAACGACAAACTGAGCTTTTAAGAGATAAAGTGGCACATGTTGAATTGAAATTTTCGGACACATTGCTTATTATGGTACCTAAAAATAAGCTTGATTTTTTACGCTCTTCTGATGAACTTGTAATTTTAGAAGAATTAGATATACATCTTAGATATCAAAGATATTGGTGGTTATCTATTCTTATTTTTCCATCTATTATGGTTCTAACATCGTTTAATATACTGTCAATCGTTGAAGCGACTGTAATTGGAGCAATTATTCTGCTTGTATTAAAATCTATATCAATTGAGGAAGCCTATGAATCTATTAACTGGCCAGTAATATTTCTAATTGCTCTTCTTGTACCACTTGGCCTTGCAATGGAAAAAACAGGGACAGGAAACTATATTAGTATGTGGATTATTGATATATCTAAATTTATTGGTCCAACTGGAGAAATTCAAGCTACAAGAGTTATTTCTATTTTATATTTTATTACATTTATAACATCTGCATTTGTATCAAATGCTGCTGTTGCAATTATTTTATCCCCTCTGGCAATTATTCTAGGCCAGTATTTTCTAGTCAATTATAGTATCGATCCAACCCGTGCATTCTTGATGGCTATATGTTTTGGGGCATCTGCTAGCTTTATGACGCCTATTGGATATCAAACCAATCTTATGGTATTTGCTCCAGGTCACTATAGGTTTAAAGATTT
>CAYVTK010000062.1:0-5788 GCA_964454465.1 uncultured bacterium
AGTTAAATAACTTTATTGTTGAGATTCCCCTCATTATATTGCTATTTTTACTTATTAATTATCCAATCAAAAGTATTATAATCTCCTAAGGGTTATATATTATTAGAATAGACAATGATTAATAGGTCATATAATTAAAAGGATTAATATGTCAGACTTTGTACATTTACATAACCATACAGACTATTCATTATTAGACGCTTCTCAGACAGTAGAACAAATGTGTAATCGGGTGTATGATTTAGGGATGAACAGCATTGCTGTTACCGACCATGGTAATTTATTTGCAATGATTCCTTTTTATAAGGAAGCACAGAAAAAGGGTATTAAATCAATTCTAGGATGTGAAATATATGTATCAGTTAAAAAGCATACTGATAAAACATTATTAACAACATCTAATGGTAAAAAATGGGGCTACCACCATTTAGTATTATTAGCGCAAAATCAAACAGGTTATAGAAATTTGATGAAGCTATGCTCAATTGGCTATTTAGAGGGCTTTTATTATCGTCCTCGTGTTGACAAAGAGTTATTACGTAAATATAATGAAGGCTTAATTGCGACATCTGCATGCTTAGCAGGAGAAGTAACAGCACATGCTGCATTAGGAGATTATGATAGCGCAAAAAAAGCAGCATTAGAATATTCAGAAATTTTTCCCAATAGATTTTATTTGGAATTACAAAACCATGATATCCCAGAAGAAAAAAAATCACATATAATATTGAAAAAGCTATCTAAAGAATTAGATATCCCACTAGTTGCTACAAATGATTGTCATTATTGTTTAGAATCACATTCAGATGCGCATGACGCTCTATTTTGTTTAGGTACAGGGAAAGACGTTTATGATCAAAACCGCTTACGATATGAGCCAGGAAAGTTTTATGTCAAATCTGCAGATGAAATGTATAAAATTTTTTCAGATACACCCGATGCTTTAGAAAACACTGTAAAAATTGCAGAACAGTGTAATGTTGAAATACCGTTAGGAGAATATCACCTGCCAGCATATCCTGTTGATCAAAATACATCCCCAGATGAATATTTAAAAACATTATGTAATCAAGGCTTAAGTATACGCTATAAAAATATAGATTCAGTAATTAAAAAACGGCTAGCCCATGAATTGAAAATAATTAAAAAAATGGGTTATGCTGGATATTTCCTAATTACTCAAGATTTTGTTAATTATGCTAAGAATAAAGGTATCCCTGTAGGCCCTGGTCGAGGTTCGGCTGCAGGATCCTTAGTAGCCTATGCAACAGGCATTACAGATGTTGATCCCATTCAATATAATTTATTATTTGAAAGATTTTTAAATCCTGAAAGAGTAAGTATGCCAGATATTGATATTGATTTTTGTATTGAAGGAAGAGAAAAGGTAATTGATTATATTAAAGATAAATATGGTCATAAATCTGTTGCTCAAATAATCACATTTGGTACGATGAAGGCTAAATCTGTAATTCGAGATGTAGGTCGAGTCTTAGGTATGAGTTATGCAGAAGTAGATAGTATTGCCAAATTAGTTCCAAATGAACTAAATATTAAATTAGATAAGGCAGCTAAGCTCAACCCAGAACTAGGAGCAACTGCAAAAAAAAGTGAATCACATAAAAATTTAATGGAATATTCAAAGATACTTGAAGGTTGCCATAGACATGCATCAACACACGCAGCAGGAGTTGTGATTGCTCCTGGGCCCCTAACTGATTATGTACCACTATTTAAAAATTCATCAACAAACGATATAGCAACACAAGTAGATATGAATGGGCTCGAAGATTTAGGTCTATTAAAACTCGATTTTTTAGGGTTAAGAAATTTAACAGTTATTAATAAAACCTTAGATTTAATTCATTCTAGACATAATAAAAAAATTGAAATTAACAAACTTGATTTATGTGATAAAAATGTATATAAAAATATTTTTTCAGCTGCTAATACAATTGGTGTGTTTCAATTTGAATCAGAAGGAATGCGTGAATATTTAATTCAATTACAACCTAATTGTATTGAAGATTTGGTTGCAATGAATGCATTATACAGACCAGGACCAATGGCGAATATCCCAGAATTTATTAATCGAAAGCATGGGAAATCACCAATTGTATATATTGATTCACAGCTAAAACCAATTCTTGAAGAAACATATGGTATTATTGTATATCAAGAACAAGTTATACAAATTTCTTCTGATATAGGAGGTTTTAGTTTAGCTGAGTCAGATATGATGCGTCGAGCAATGGGTAAAAAGAAAACAAAATTAATGGCATCTTATAAAATTCAATTTATTAAAGGGGCAAAGAGTAAAAAAGTACCCGAAAAAGTTGCAAGTGAATTATTTGAATTATTAGAAAAATTTGCAGATTATGGATTTAATAAAAGTCATTCGGTAGCATATGCAATGATTGCCTATCAAACAGCATGGTTGAAACATTATTATCCTATTGAATTTTTAACAGCCAATATTTCATCTAATATTAATGATACTGATAATGTTGTAAAATTAATTAATGATGGTAAAAGGATGGGTATTTCTATTAATCCCCCAAATATTAATTTATCAGATGCAGATTTTACAATCTTAGATGATACTACAATGCAGTATGGATTGGCTGCTATTAAAAATGTAGGTTATAAAGCATCTATACAAATTGCAAATTATCGTAAAAAAAATGGCAATTATCAAAATATATTTGATTTAGCAACCAGCAATACACAGCAAATTAATAAAAAAGTAATCGAAAGTTTAATTCTTGTAGGAGCTTGTCAATGTTTAGATAAAAATAGAGCCGAGTTATTTAATTGTCTTGAACAGATTATTAGTTTTAGCTCAAAATTTTATAAAAATCAAAATAGAAATCAAGAAAGTTTATTTAATAGTAAAAACGATTCCAAAGTATATTATCCTTTAATAGAGCCCTGTGAGCCCTGGCCTACTGAAAAAGAATTAAAGCACGAAAAAGAATTATTAGGTTTTTATTTATCAAGTAATCCATTAGAAAAATATGAAGAAGACTTAATTGAGCTATCCACCATTGATAGTAATGGATGTAATATATTTAATAATGAACAAGTAGGCACCGGGGGTATTATTTCTGATCTTAATTTAAGATATGATAAACAGGGCAATCAGTGGGCCATTATTAGCTTGGATACGTTATTCGGTAGTCTCCAAGTATATGTTTTTCATACTACATATATAGATTATGCAGATTTATTAACAGAAGATAAGATAATTTTTATTAAAGGGAAAATATCTAATCAATCAGATAACAAAAAAATCTCTCAAATTATAGCAAATAAAATTTATGGAATTTCTAATTTGCGAAACAAACTTACTCAGTATATTAATATTAAAATTGATCATGCGATAGTTAAAGAAGATAAACTAAATACATTATTTGATTTATCTAAAAAAGAATCAGGAAATACACCTTTTATTTTTCATATGATGACGTCTCAGTCTAGATATCAAAAGGTCTTAGTTAATAAGCACCTGATAGACCATTCTCACGAAACATTGCTTAAAATAAGATCTATTTTTGGCAATAAAAATGTATGGCTATCCTAGTATTATGAGAGCTGTTATACAAAGAGTATCCCAAGCAAGCACTATGATTGAAGGCCATAAAACACAATCTATATCAAAAGGAGTGGTCGTATTACTTGGCATTGGTATTAATGATACATCACAAGATGCAATGATTTTGGCTAATAAAATATTAAATTTGAGAATTTTTTCTAAAAATAATAAATTAGAATTGTCAATTCAGGATGTATCTGCTGATTTGTTGATTGTTAGTCAATTTACCCTATATGCTGATTGTTCTAAGGGTAATCGGCCCAGCTTTATTCATGCTGCAAAAACAGTTCATGCTAAGAAAATATATACTGAATTTGTAAATTATATGTATAATCAAAATCTTATTATTAAAACAGGCGTTTTTGGAGCAACAATGCAAGTCTCCTTAATCAATGATGGTCCCGTGACATTAATATTAGATACGAACAAATGAAAAAAGATCAGAAAATAAGAGTTATTATGGCTAAGCCAGGCCTTGATGGTCATGATAGAGGCATTAAAATTTTAGCACGTGCATTTAGAGATTCTGGAATGGAAGTTATTTATTTAGGATTGCGTCAAACACCCCAAATGATTGTTAATGCAGCAATTCAAGAAGACGCAGATGTTATTGCATTATCAATTTTAAGTGGAGCTCATATGACAATTTTCAAAAAGATTAAAAATTTATTAGACCAGCATGAAATTAATAATATTTTAATTACAGGAGGTGGTATTATTCCTAAAGAAGATATGATAGAGTTAAATGAGTTGGGCATAGGTCAATTATTTGGCCCGGGAACACCTGTTCAAGATACAATAAATTATATTGAGAATGAAATAGCAAGTTATAGAAAGTTTAAGGATGAATAATTTAGAAGAAATTTTTTCTCAAAATCCACAATCTCCAATATTTACAATATTAGCTAGTGCATATTATAATAAACGGGCCTATAAAAATGCTGCAAAAGTTTGTCAAATTGGATTAAAATATGATCCAACTAATCTTGCTGGCCAATATATATTGGCCAAACTTTTGCTTTTGAAAAATGAGGTATTAGCTGCTGAAAAAATACTAAAAAAAATTATTTTATCTGAACCTCAAAACCTAAAGGCTCTATTGTTGCTTATTGCTATAATGGAAAAATTAAATAGAAGCTTTACTATACTATCTCCATGCATAAAAAAAGCAGCACAATTGTATCCTGCTAATGTTTCTATACAAAAACATTATAAAAAACATTGTACTTATAAATCAACTAATATTCAAAAATCACAAAAAATTAAATCAAATAAAACAAAACAAAAAATCAACCAAAAATCTAATTTTATTTTGAATACTAAATTGGCAACTAAAACTTTATATAAGTTATTTTATTCACAGCAAAAATATGTTGAAGCATATAATGTTTTAATAGTGATGGAAAGTAATAAAAAAAATAAAAATTTTGTATCCAAAGAAATTAAAAAAATAAAAAAGAAATTATCATAAGGATAACAAATGTCATATAATAAGAGAATATCTATACTCAAGGAAAAATTATCAACACTAAATTTAGATGGTATGTATGTTACCAATCTCACTAATGTTCGTTATTTAACAGGTTTTACTGGTTCAGCGGGCTCTTTATTAGTTTTAGAAGATGAACAACATTTTTTTACAGATGGAAGGTATATTGAGCAATCAAAATCGCAGGTTCAAAATTGTATGATTCATATTGTTGGCTCTGCTCATTATCATGCAATTAAAGAAAAAAAAATAATTTCTAGAGATATGCAACTTGGTATTGAATCTCATTTTGTTAGCATTGGGATGTATGATCAGATTCAAAATGTACTACCAAATATAGTATGGGAAAAATTAGATGATATTATAGGTGTTATTGCTGCAGTAAAGGATGAATATGAAATATCATCATTAAAAACAGCAGTTGAAATTACAGATACTGTATTTACTGAAATTATTCCGGAACTAAAAATTGGGGCGACTGAAAAAAATATTTCTGCAAAAATTTCATATCTTTTTAAAATGCATGGAGCTGAAGGAGATAGTTATGAATCAATTATTGGTAGTGGATATTTAGGAGCTCTTCCTCATGCACGCCCCACAGATAAAGAATTTGCAAATGGAGATTTTGTAGTTATGGATTTTGGAGCATTATATAATGGATACCATGCAGATATGACACGTACAGTAGTTATTGGAGAGGCTAC
>CAYVTK010000063.1:0-5724 GCA_964454465.1 uncultured bacterium
AAGACAATAATATAGTAACTAATAGAAAAGCTTTTTATGAATATGATATTTTAAAAAAATATGAGGCAGGTATTGTTTTAAAAGGTTCAGAGGTAAAATCTATAAGAGAGAATAAGGCAACTATTAAAGAATCTTATATAAAAGTGAAGGATGATGAAATATTTATAATAGGGATGAATATTGCAAAATATTCTCATGAAGGTTATTCAACTCATGACCCTGGAAGAGAAAAGAAATTATTAATTCATAAACATGAAATATTAGAAATTAAAGAAGAAGTAGAAGAAAAGGGTAAGACAATAATTCCATTAAACTTATATTATAAAAATGGGAAAATTAAAATTCGTTTTGGAATAGCTAAAGGCAGGAAACTTTGGGATAAAAGAAACTATAAAAAAGATCAGGATGTAAATAGAGAAATCGATAGAACTATGAAAGAACTTAAATCATGAAATTTAAATCTGTAGAGGATCAATTATATATAATTAAAAGGGGTGTTGATGAAATACTTCCAGAAGATCAATTAGTTGAAAAAATTGAAAATTCTTTATCTACAAATATTCCTCTAAATATTAAGCTTGGATGTGATCCAAGTAGACCAGATTTGCATTTAGGTCATAGCGTAGTCTTAAAAAAATTAAAAGATTTTCAGGATTTAGGTCATAATGTCATTTTAGTTATTGGTGATTTTACAGCAATGATAGGAGATCCTACCGGTAGAAATAAAACGAGACCTCAACTAGATATAGAAACAACAAAAATTAATGCAGATACATATATTCAACAGGCATCTAAGATACTTAACGTAAAAAAAATGAGGATTGTTTATAATTCAGAATGGCTATCAAAGTTAGATTTTTTTAAAATAATTAATATATCTGGAAAATTTACGATTGCTCAATTTCTAGAAAGGGATGATTTTGGAAAACGTTATAAATCAGGTGTTCCTATTTCAATACATGAATTTATGTATCCCCTTGCTCAAGCATACGATAGTGTTGCTCTGCGTTCAGATATTGAAATTGGAGGTACAGATCAAAAATTCAATTTATTGCTTGGACGTGATTTACAAAAAGAATATGATTTGAGTCCTCAGGTTGCAATGATGCTGCCTATACTTGAGGGTACAGACGGGAAAATGAAAATGTCTAAATCTTATGATAATTATATATCCTTTAATGATACGCCAAATGATATGTATGGTAAAATTATGTCAATTCCCGATGATTTATTATTAAGGTATTATACATTAACAACAAATGCAGAATTGAAAGATATAGAAGATTACAAATTGATGTTAGATTCAGATAAAATAACTTATAGGGATTTAAAGAGAAAGCTAGCTCGAGAAATTATATCTATTTTCTATGATACTTCTGCAGCATCTCAGGCAGAACAACATTTTATTGATGTTTTTGTAAAAAAAGTAGCTCCTGATAATGTTAAAACTGTTCAGATTGAATCAAATGTCAAACTTGTAGACTTTCTGTATTTACAAGGATTAGTACAGAGTAAAGGTGAATGTAAGAGACTTATTAAACAATCTGCTATTAAAATTAATGATTTGCCTATCAATGATATTAATTATGAGATTCAGAAATCTATGAATGTAACAATTAAAGTAGGTAAACGAAAATTTATTAAAATTGTCTAAAACTTCTGATGAATATAGAATAGTTTTTTCTAGTGTCGCTTCAATATATGATGAGCCAAATTTTAATTCACAGCTTATAACTCAAGCTCTTTTTTGGGAACAGTTAATTATTACGGATAAAAAAGATAATTGGTATAAAATAAAACAAAGAGATGGTTATGTAGGCTGGATTCATTCTTTTTATACTACAGATTTATCTGTATATGATGAAAATGAATTTCTAAAAAAAACTGAAAATTGGTATTGGGTTAAAAAAAAATTTTTATCTTTATCATTAAGTAATAAATCAAAATTTTTAATTCCCTTTGGAGCGTTAGTTCCTTGTTTTGATAAAGATGGTAAATTTTTTATTTTACTCCCAAATAATAAAAAGATAAATGTAGATAAAACCTCATTGCTTAATTTTAAACGTGAAAAAAAATATAAAAAAATGGTATTTCATTCTGCTTTTGAATTGTTAGATATACCTTATTTATGGGGTGGAAGATCCTCTTTTGGATTTGATTGTTCAGGCTTAGTACAGGCTATAGTGAATGTAAGTAATGTTAATGCAGGAAATGCTGAAACATCATTTCTTCCAAGGGATGCATCAAAACAAATTTCATCAGATATTCTTATTAAAAGTAACAATGAAGCGAATATAGGGGATGTGATATTCTTTCAATCTGAAAATAAAATTAATCATGTAGGAATATATATAAATAATATGGATTTTATTCATTCATCAGGTTTTGTTAAATTAAATTCAATTGATAGAAAAAGTCAATATTATTCAAATGACTTAGAAAAAAAAGTATATGGAGTATATAAAATCAGAGTATGATGTTAAATTTACCTAGAGTATTATTATTGAATTATAGTTATGAACCTATAATGGTTGTTAGTGTCAAAAAAGCTATTGTCCTTTATGTTTTAGATAAAATAGATATACTTGAAAAATCAGATAATAATATTAGATCATTGTATTTAACTCTTCCTGTGCCACATGTAATAAAACTTAAAAATTATCTCTATGTAAAACCAAGGGAGCTTGCTTTAACTAGGAGAAATATTATTAAGCGAGATAATGCTACTTGCCAGTATTGTGGATCAAATGCATCTTCCATGACGATAGACCATATTATACCAAAAGATAAAGGTGGTAAGGATAGCTGGGACAATTTGGTTGCAGCATGTAAGAAATGCAATATATATAAAGGTAATTATTTATTAAATGAAATCAATATGAAACTTTTAAAAAAACCTGCAAGACCTTCTTATTTATTTCATTTACAAAAATATAAAGGTAAGCACTCTACATGGAATCAATATCTTTATTTAAAAAAAGGAGAATGTTTTGAGTAAAAAAACTATTTTATCAGGTATTCAGCCATCAGGCCATTTATGTATTGGAAACTATCTAGGAGCATTAAAAACTTGGGAATTGTTACAAAATAAATATGAAAGTATTTTTTTAGTTGTCGATATGCATGCCTTGACTGTAGAACAGGTTCCTGCAGATTTAAGGCAACGATGTTTAAGTTTTGTAGCACAATATATTGCCTGTGGAATCAATCCTGAAGAAAGTATTATTGCGATACAATCACATATACATGAACATGCAGAACTTATGTGGGTATTAAATTCAATATCTTATTTGGGTGAACTTAACAGAATGACTCAATTTAAGGATAAATCGAAAAATAAAAAAAATATCAATGTTGGTTTATTTTCTTATCCTGTTTTAATGGCTTCAGATATATTGCTTTATCAAGCAGATTTAGTTCCAGTTGGAGCGGACCAAAAACAACATCTTGAACTATCACGAGATCTTGCTGTAAGATTTAATCATAAATATTCTGATACATTCAGGATTCCTGAACCCTTTATACCTGAAACGGGTTCAAGAATAATGAGCCTCCAGGACCCTCTTAAAAAAATGTCTAAATCAGATTCTAACCTTAATAATATTATAGCATTATTAGATTCAGATGATCAAATAAAAAAGAAAGTGAATAGAGCTGTAACTGATTCTGAAAGTGAAATTAAATATTCTAAAGATAAGCCAGGTCTGTCAAACCTAATAGATATTTATATTTCACTTACAGGTGAAAATATTAAGAATGTAGAAGAGAAGTATATTGGGCAAATGTATTCAGTCTTAAAAAAAGATTTAATTGATTTATTAATCGATTGTCTTTCACCGATAAAAAAAGAATATGATAAAATTATTAATGATAAACAATATCTTAATAAGGTCCTTTCTGATGGATCTGAAAAGGCTTCTTTTAAAGCACGGAGAACATTATCTAAAGTTTATAGAAAAGTAGGTTTTGTTAAAAAATAAATATTATGAGAATTAATAGATATCTTGCTAGATGTGGAATTGGTTCAAGGCGAGACTGCGATGAATATATAAAAAATAAACAAATTAAAATTAATGGTAAAATTTTAGATGATTTTTCTTATTCTGTTAAAAATAATGACTGTGTTCAATATAAGAATAAAAATCTTAGTTTTATAAAGGAAGATTATATATATCTACTAAATAAACCTAAGGGATACATATCTACATCTAGAGATCCTAGAGGTAGAAAAAAAATTATTGATCTAATTCCAACTGATATAAGACTTTTTAGCATAGGTCGATTAGATTATAATAGTACAGGTATTATTTTATTAACTAATAATGGTGATATTGCTAATAAACTTTTGCACCCAAAAAATCAAATAATAAAAAAATATTATGTTGAATCGAAAAAAAAGATAAGCAAAAAAAATATTAATTTTATAAAAGAAGGATTAATTATTCCTGAAATAGGTAAGGTGCAAGCTAAAATTGATTTGTTGAAATCTTCAAAGGATTATTTTATATGGGATGTTGTTTTAAAAGAGGGAAAAAATAGAGAGATTAGAAGAATATTTAGTTACTTAAATAATAAGGTTAATAAAATTCATAGATATGAATTTGCAGGGATTAAGTTGGGAAATATTAAATCTGGAAAATATAAAAGAATAAGTTCTAGAGATTTTAATAAGTTTTTTATGTCTGAAAAAAAATAATAAATGTATTTAGAAATCTTACATAAATCATATTATATTATCAAGCTTTTTGAAAGAGGGGAAATAGAAATATGATTATAGCTATAGATGGACTTGCTGGTTCAGGGAAGTCATCAACTGCAAAGAAAGTAGCCAATAGGATAGGTTTTGATTATTTTTCAACGGGTAAAATGTATCGTGCTGTTACAGCCTACTGTATTGAAAATAAATTAATTTCTTCTTTGCCAAATTCTATAGCTAATTGTATTAAAATTCTTGAAATTGACTTCGAAAAAAATAACTTTAATAAGATTTTAATAAATAAAATTGATTATAGTCAAAATATTTATTCAAAAGAAGTTAGTAAATATGTTAGCTTAGTAAGTTCTGTTAAACAGGTTAGATCTATAATGGTTGATTTACAAAGAAGGGTTAGTAAAAATAATAATATCGTATGTGAAGGAAGAGATATAGGTACTGTTGTTTTTCCAAATGCTGATTATAAGTTTTTTTTTAAGGCTGATATAAAATCTAGAGTTGATAGAAGGTATATCGATATGAAATTAAAAAATACTTTTATTACAAAGAAAAAGTTAAAGAATATGATAAAAGATCGAGATTATAAGGATATGAATAGAAAAATTTCTCCACTTAAAAGAGCAAAAGATGCAGCTTTAGTTATTACTACTAATATGACGATGGAAGAACAAATTTGTTTTATAGTTAATAAGATTAAAAATAAAAAATAAGGTATAATTATGATAAATGATGAAAATGTCACAAATAATAGTGAAAATAATGATATGGAAACTATTATAAATGAAGATTCTGTTAATTTAGGAGAAAATAATACGAATGAAGATAAAAGTGTTATTGATGTAGATTCTTCTACAAGTGATGTTACTGTTTTAGAAAATATTGATACAACACCTATATTAGATTATTTAGATCCAGAAATACTTAATGTTAAAGAATATTCTTTTGATGAATTAAATGCTATTGATATAGATGGAAAAAACTATAAAACATTTGGACGTTTAGCTAATGCC
>CAYVTK010000064.1:0-5648 GCA_964454465.1 uncultured bacterium
GAATAATCAAACTCACAAGCTTGCCCAATAATAATTGGCCCAGCTCCAATAACCATAATAGAATTTATATCATCTCTTTTAGGCATGTTTCTTTCTTTTTTGATATACTTGCATTAGTTTGATAAAATGATTAAATAAATATTGTGAATCATGTGGCCCAGGACTTGCTTCTGGATGATACTGAACACTAAATGCAGGAAAATTATTACACTGTATCCCTTCAACTGTTTGATCATTTAAGCTTATATGTGTAACTGATATATTTTCTGGTAAATTTTCTAAGCTAACAGAAAATCCATGATTTTGACTTGTAATTTCAATATTTCCTGTTGTTAGATTTTTAACAGGATGATTACATCCTCGATGACCAAATTTTAATTTATATGTTTCTGCTCCAAGAGCCAAACATAGTATTTGATGACCAAGACATATCCCAAAAATTGGAATATTACATTTTAATAATTCTTGAACAGTTTTAATTCCATAGTCTACTGCTGCAGGATCTCCTGGACCATTTGATAGGAAAATTCCATCTGGAGAAAACGATAAAATCTCATCGCTAGATACAGATGCTGGAAATATTTTAATGTAGCAATTCTCTTTTTCTATTAATCTCAAAATATTATGCTTTATTCCATAATCAATTGCAGCAACTTTATATTTCTGATTATTAGAATTCCAATCATATGCCTTACTACATGTAACAACTTTAGCCAAATCCATTCCATTCATGCTTGGATGTGACCTTAATTTTTTCTTCAAATCTTCTTCTGAAATCTCTGAACTTGAAATAATGCCATTCATTGCGCCTTCTATTCTTAGTATACGTGTTAATGCTCTTGTATCAATTCCCTGTATCCCAACAATTTGATTATTCTTTAAATAATTATTAAGAGAGTCTGTTGCTCTATAATTAGATACTATTGGAGAATCTTCTTTGATAATAAATCCTTGTACTTGAACCTTTTTACTTTCAGTATCCTCAAAATTAATTCCATAGTTTCCAATATGAGGAGTTGTCATGGTAACAAGTTGTCCGCAATAAGATGGATCAGTTAAAATCTCTTGATATCCTGTCATCCCTGTATTAAAACATAATTCTCCTATTGTTGTGCCTTCTTTTCCAAGAGCATAACCATGAAAAATTTTCCCATTCTCTAGTATTAATTTTGCAGGATTTTGATTATACATATTTGCCTATATAAAAAAATAGCTCCGTTAGAGGAGCTATTAGAAACGCAATATTAAAAATGATTTGCATAAGTAAATTTAATAAATTTTTATTTTATTTTAAAGTCTTCTATTGATTACCTGCTTTTATATTTATCCATAATAGAAATTTCAATAAAGCGCCCTTGAAAATTATTATTATATACATTGTCATTTAACCATTCTCTTTCTGTATCCATATCCTCATGACTGATAAGTTTACACCATGCTTTATCATCTTTATTTCCATTGTCTGAATTATGCCATCTGTAGTTTCGTTTTTTTAATAAATTTTTATATTCATATTTAGCAAATGTAGCTTCAACTCTACACATTGGACGTTTAGCATTTTGAATTAACTCAACAATTGGTTTATTATCTATATATGATGCATGCGTTACTAAGTGAATTAAAGCATCAACATCACCCATAGCACGATGCGCATCATAATAAAATCCATGCCAAATACATAAAAGCTCTTGTTTAACGCCTTTAAAATCTCTGGCATCCCAATCAATATCATTAATAGAACAGGCCCATATTTTATTTTTTGAAATCTCAAGCCTTTGATCTGTAAATCCTCGATCAAATTCGGCATTATGCGCAACAATAAGTTGTGATGTTTCAAAAATAGTGTTGACTTGTTCCCAATCTATTTTTTTGCCTTTCACCATATTATCACTAATACCATTAATTTTAGTAGCTGATTCAGGGATTGGTACTCCAGGATCTTCAAGTGATTCATAGGCAGCAATCACGTTGACATCATTACCGTTTTCTTTTGTGATTTCAATACACTTAATCGCAATCTCTATAATTTTATCTTCTTTATGATCTGTCCCTGTTGTTTCTAAATCAAGAAAACAAATTCTCATTCTTGGATTAGATGGATCTAGTGGACTAATATCATCTGTATCAGATGCTTCTAATCCTTCTCCATCATATTTTTGGAGTTTAATACAGTTATCAACATCATGTAATCCCTTAATAAAACTCATAAATTTAACTCCTTAATGTTTCCACCATGTTTATAATGTTATCTTTCATATAGGGTGCATGTAAGCCTAAGCATTCATGATCTTTTAAATGAATAATTAGATGTTCTGAAATATTTAAACCATAGTATTCTTCAAGTAAATATCGATACAATGATAATTGCAGTGCATAATGATTAAATTTAGTATCTGCAATATTTGAAGTTGCTGGTAGAATTCCCATTTTATTTCTGTATGATTTAGTATCAATTTTCTTTGAAGTTTTCCAATCCATAATAATATAACTATCACTTTGTTTATCAAATAATAATAAATCAATTGTACCTGAAATTTTTAATTCTTCACTATATATAATCACCTCTGGATAAATCTCGAAATTTGATTTCATTTTAAATTTATTAAGCCATCTCATTCCTTGAATTGCTTTAGGTTCTGTTAATTCAGATTTCTCAAGAATGTGGTTCTCTAATTGTTCATGTACTAGGGTACCATAATCTGCTGAGTCTCTCCATACTTGTAATAAATCTTCAACACTCATACCCATATATTTTGGACTTGATGCTACAAGTTTTTTTGCAACTTTTTCTGCATCAAATTTTTCAAAAAATTGACTAACAAAAGTAGTTGCGCTTATAAACTCTAATTCTGGATTTGTTGATAAATTATATCTATGAGATTCGCGTTCCAGGGTAATATTATTATCGAAAAGTTGATTCATTCGTGTGATTAATTTATAAAAATTATATTACTTTAGTTAAGCTTCTTTTTATCTATTATTAGAAAGATGACAATTCTTTAACAAGATTAGAATAGAGTGTTTGGATATTTTCATTTTCAGATATTCGATAGACATTTTTTATTTTATTATTTTCAACCATTAATTTTCCCTCTAGATGATCAAGTTCATGCTGGAAGACTCTAGACATAAATCCTGATAAAGGTTTTTTTATTTTTTTACCATCTCTATTAAAATATCTAACTTTAATTTTATCATATCTTTCTGCAACTAATCTGATTTCTGGAATACTAAGACAGCCTTCTTCTCCTTCTTGAATAGATTTTTTGGAGTAATGATCTATACGTGGATTAATATAAAACTCAAAATTATCAGAATTAGGGTTACCCTTTATACTCTTTTTTTCATCCTTATCATCCCCATCATCATATTCATCATGTTTTAAGCCTATAAAAATTTTTTTATCATAGCCAATTTGATTTGCAGCAACACCTGCACATGGAATTTCTTTATATGTATCAAATAAATCAGTTAATATTTGATTTATTTCATCAGAAAAGGGTAGTCTAACTTCCTTGGTTTCTTTTTTGAGAAAATTAATATTATCTGGTATCAGATTTTTCCCATCCCAAACTTCAACTAATTTTTTAATGGCCATAATATTTTTTTAATAAGTATAAAAAATAATACTATATTTTGTGCAAATTTATTTAAGTCAATTTAAGGAATTTATTATGAAATGCCATGAAGTAGATTATAAAATTATAGGGGATGATATGCAGGTTGTTGAAGTTGAGCTTGATCCTAGCGAAACTGTGATAGCAGAAGCAGGGGCAATGAATTATCTCCAACCTGAGATTACATTTGAGACTAAAATGGGAGATGGATCTAGGCCTGAAAAAGGTTTTTTAGATAAAATGTTCTCAGCAGGTAAACGTGTGTTAACTGGAGAATCAATTTTTATGACTCATTTTACAAATTCAGGAAGTGGTAAAAAATATGCTGCTTTTGCTTCACCTTATCCTGGAAAAATTATTGCACTTGATATGTCGCAAATAGATAATGAAATTATATGTCAAAAAGATGCTTTTCTATGTGCTGCACTAGGTACTGAGGTTAGTATTAAATTTAATAAGAAACTTGGAGCAGGATTTTTTGGAGGTGAAGGTTTTATATTACAACAACTTAAAGGTGATGGAATGGCATTTATTCATGCATGTGGAACAATTATAAAAAAAGAACTTAATAATGAAACCTTAATTGTAGATACAGGCTGCCTTGTTGCATTTACAACAGGGGTTGATTATGATATTCAAAGAACAGGTGGATTAAAATCCATGTTTTTCTCAGGTGAAGGTTTCTTTTTAGCAACACTTAAAGGAACAGGGACTGTATATTTACAAAGCCTGCCTTTCTCTAGGCTTGCAAATAGAATTATTGCAAGTGCTCCTAATCTTGGAGGATCTAGAAAAGGAGAAGGTTCTGTACTAGGAATTGTAGGTGATATGATTGATGGTAGATAATAAATCAAAATATATTAAAATATTTGCAACAGGGGGAACCTTTGATAAGGAGTTTAATGAAATCAATGGAGAGCTCTATTTCCAAGAGACTAATTTATTTAAATTATTAGAACTTGGGCGATCTCAGATGAATGTTAAAATTGAGACTTTAATGATGATAGATAGTCTTAAAATGACAGATACAGAACGATCATATATCTTAGAAAAATGTAAAAAAGAAAAAACAGATCGTATTATTATTACTCATGGAACAGATACAATGGTCCAAACAGCAAAACTTGTTGCACAAGAGATTAAAGATAAAGTTATTATTTTTACAGGGGCAATGATTCCAATCAAATTTGGTAGTTCTGATGGGTTATTTAATTTAGGAAGCGCTTTATCTTTTGCTCAGGTATTAAATCCTGGAGTTTATATTACAATGAATGGGCAATATTTCTATTGGGATAATGTTCGTAAAAATAAAAAACTGGGAATTTTTGAAAAAATTAAGAAATAAATCTAATCTATATTCTTAGTCTCATCATTATCAGAAGACGCAGGCATTTCTCCCCAGAATGTAGGTGTAGTTTGTAATTGATAAATAATATTATTATTTAAAAGAAATACCTGACTATCTTGATTCATACGTACATAACATCTGTTATATTCTGTAACTGATTTTCCAAATACATAATATGCAGAAGTATTTCCTTCATGATTAATAAAAGCAAGATGTGTACCCTTATCAGCAGAAACATTATATGTATCCCAATTTTCTTCTTTTGATGTCACTAAATGATGTTGCTCCAAGCTAGACATTCTATCAAACAAATTATCGATGACATTTTCTTTTATTGTAAGCGTATCATTGCCTGATATTACCCAGGTTGTATCATTTTTAGTTAATTCTATTGCATCCTGATTTGAGCTAATCACAATTTTACTTACAGAATCTTTTGTAATAGAAAAAAATTGAGTTGTATCTGAAGAGTAACTGTTTTGTACTCCCAAATTTATAAAATAAAGTAGAACTAGTCCCCCTAGAACACCTATAACCGTTAATAATTTTTTATCCATAAAGCTCCATTAAATATTGAGATCTTTTTTCCCTAGAACGTTTTCTTAATAAACCATATCCTATAATAATAAGTGAAGGTAATAATAAATCAATCCATTTCCATCGAGTTCTTAAAGAACTATTTT
>CAYVTK010000065.1:0-5537 GCA_964454465.1 uncultured bacterium
AGAATGGATTAAAAATAAAGCTAAAAATACTATTAAACATATTTTATCAAATGAAATATTTGATGCCGCTCTTAAACCTATTCTTAATAAAAAAAAACAATTAATTTTTATAGTAGTTGATTGTTTAAGATTGGATCAATGGAAAATTATATCTGATTTATTATATCCAGATTATAGTATAAAAGAAGATTTTCATATATCAATTATTCCAACAGCAACTCCTTTTGCAAGAAATGCAATTTTTAGCGGATTATTACCAAATGACTTAAAAAAAGAATATCCGGATTTGTGGAAGAAAATGTTTTATGAAAACAAGCTAAATGGATTTGAAGGTGAGCTATTTCAAGACTTGTTAGCAAAGAATGGTTTTAGTCATTTATCAAATCAGTATTTAAAAATTTCTGATTTAAATCAGGGTAATAAATTTATTAATAAAATTAATGATTATAAGAATATCAATGTCCTAAGTCTTGTTGTTAATTTTGTTGATATGCTTGGACATTCTAGGTCAGAATCAAAAGTTTTATCTGAACTTATCCCTAATGAGAGAGCATATAGAACTGCTATTTTTAATTGGTTTAATAATTCTTGGTTATTAGAAGCATTATCAATTATGAAAAATTGGAATGATGTAGATATTATTATTACATCTGATCATGGCAATACCCAAATTAATAAACCTATAACTATTAAAGGAGATCAATCTACCTCTATGGGCATACGTTATAAATATGGTCGAAATCTTAGAACTGATAACAAACATGTATTTAAAATAAATAATCCTAAAGATTATAATCTTCCAATGTTTGATATTAATACAGAATATATTATAGCTAGAGATTCTGGATATTTTGTATATAGAAATGATTATCATAAATATGTTAATATATATAAAGACACATTTCAACATGGTGGTATATCAATGGATGAAATGATAGTTCCATTAATACATTTAACTCCCAAATAAATTGAATATTATGTTAGAAAAGATTGTTAATAATGAAAAAGAATGTGAATTACTAGGTCTTGCTATTTCAAATAAACTTAATCAAGGAGATGTTGTTTCTCTAGAAGGTGATTTGGGTGCTGGAAAAACAACTTTTGTTAAAGGAGTTTTAAAAGGCCTAAATTATAAGTATGATGTTACATCTCCAACTTTTACTCTAATTAATGAGTATAATGCTGATTTAAAAGTTATACATATAGATTTTTATAGAGAAAATAATGTTCAAAGATGGGAAGAGATAGGTATAAATGAATATTTGTATTCTAATAATTTAGTTCTTATTGAATGGGGTAATATGATTGATGGAATATTACCTGATAATGTTATCCGTATTTATTTTGAACATATTACATTAAATAAAAGAAAAATATACAGTAATTATGAACCTTTTAGCCATTGATACTTCAACAGATATATGCTGTGTTAGTCTATATCATAGTAATAAAGGAATTACCACATCTACTGAAAAAGTAATTTCTAGTCATACGCAGTTATTGGCAAGTTTTGTAGATGAAATAATAAAACAAAATAATTTTTCAATTAAAAGGTTAAATCATATAATTTTATCTATTGGGCCTGGGTCATACTCAGGCTTAAGAACAGCTAGTAGCTTTGCTAAAGGTTTAGCTTATGCAATAGATAAAAATATTATTGCTATTAATACAATTGAGGCATTGAATTTTGCGATTAATGATATTAATGAATACTATATCGCATTATACTCACATAAGGATTATGTTTATTATCAAAAATTCTGTGATGGGCAAGCAATTGAAAAACAATACTGCGATAGGGTGCAAAATTTAGATAAAATTAAATTTTATGGTTATGGATTAGAAAATTTCCAAGATATAAATAGTACAGAAATAAAACCTTCTTCAGTAAATTTAATTAAATATATTCTTGAAAATGATAATCTATTAGTTAAACGAAATATTTCTGAGGTTGCTCCTATTTATTTAACGAAAAATAATTAAAAATATGTCAGATTGGTTTAGAAGAAATACAAAAAATATTCAAACTCATAGTAAAAGAGACACAAAAGAAGGTATGTGGCATAGTTGTCCTAAATGTCGTGTTGTTATATATCAAACTGTTCTAAGAGATAATTTTTTTGTTTGCCATGAATGTTTTTTTCATTTTAGAATATCAAGTGATGATTATATTAATTTATTAATTGACAATAATGAATTTGAAGAATTTTCAAAAGATATTGTGTCATGCAATCCTCTGAAGTTCAATATTCCAAAGGATTATTCTGAGCAAATAAAGAGTTCTATAGAGAAAACAAAAAAGAAATCAGCTATTACAACTATAAAAGGAAAAATTAATAGTATAGAAGTAATACTGGGAGTCATGGACTTTAGTTTTATTGGTGGGAGTATGGGCTCAGTCGTTGGAGAGAAGATATCTAAAGCGATTACTAAAGCTGAAGAGGATAATCTACCTTTAATTATTATTACTGCATCTGGAGGAGCAAGAATGCAAGAAGGTGCATATAGCTTAATGCAACTTGCAAAAACAAGCTCTAAGCTAGCTAGATTTTCAAAAAAAGGAGGTTTGTATATCGCAATTTTAACAGATCCAACCACAGGGGGTATATCTGCAAGCATTGGAATGTTAGGCGATATCATTTTATCAGAGCCAAATGCTTTAATATGCTTTGCAGGCCCAAGAGTTATAAAACAAACAATAGGCCAAGATTTACCAGAGGGATTTCAAAGGTCCGAATTTCTTTTAAAGAAAGGTTTTATAGATAATATTGTCCAAAGAAAAAAACTGAAAACTACTCTAACATCTTTAATTAAATTATTTAAAAAAATAAATTAAAAAATGAATCATGAAACTATAGCAATTATTGATTATGGATCGCAGTATACCCAGCTTATTGCAAGACGAATTAGAGAGTTAAATGTATATTCTATTATTCTCCCTCATGATTTTCAAGAATCTTATATAAATTTAAAAAATATAAAAGGTATTATATTATCAGGAGGTCCTTCAAGTGTTTACGATAAAAAGTCTCCTAAACTAAATAAAAATATTTTATCATATAATATCCCGATTTTAGGTATATGTTATGGTTTACAGTTACTTGTAGAAGAGTTTGGAGGGTCTGTTAATAATTCTTCTATAGGAGAATATGGACCATCAAATATTGATATAGTAAGTAATGATTATTTATTTGAAGGTATACCTCCTAATATCAATGCTTGGATGAGTCATGGTGATAGAATTGATACGATGCCTAATGATTGGCAAGTTACAAGTTATTCTCAAAATGGTATTATTTCATCTATTGAAAATCATACCTATAATATTTTTGGAGTTCAATTTCATCCTGAAGTTGTACATACACATCAAGGAAATAATATAATTAAAAATTTTATATTAAATATTTGTCAAACAAAGCAGGATTGGAGTTCAAAAAACTTTATTAATGAAACTATAAAAAATATAAGATCTACAGTTGGTAATGGTAAAGTATTATGTGCTCTTAGTGGAGGTGTTGACTCAACCGTTGTATCAACAATCATGAAAAAAGCCATAGGGAATAATGCCATTTGTGTATTTATAGATCATGGTCTTTTAAGAAAAAATGAAGCAATTGAGGTTGTCGAAATGTTCAATGAGTCACTAGATTTGGGTGTTAATTTATTTGATAGATCGAAGACATTTTTATCTAAACTTGAAAATATTCAGGATCCTGAAAAAAAGAGAAAAATAATTGGTTTACAGTTTATTGAAGAATTTCAGAAAATCACATTAGAGTTTGGTAAAGTAGATTTCTTAGCACAAGGAACATTATATCCTGATATTATAGAATCTGGAGGGTATGGGGGATCAGCAAAAACAATTAAATCTCATCATAATGTAGGTGGTCTTCCAGAAAAAATGAATTTAACACTTATAGAGCCTGTAAAAGAGTTATTTAAAGATGAAGTTAGAAAAATTGGCAAAGACTTAGATATTCCAAACCAATTTATTAGTAGGCATCCATTCCCTGGTCCAGGCCTAGGAATTAGAATTTTAGGAGAAATAACGGAGGATAGGCTAAAAGTATTAAGAGAAGCCGATGCCTTGTTTATAGATATATTAAAAGAAACAAATGAATATGATAATATTTGGCAAGCTTTCTGTGTATTATTACCTATTAGAACAGTTGGTGTTATGGGTGATAATAGAACTTATGATTATGTTATAGGTCTTAGAATGGTTACTAGTTTAGATGGCATGACAGCAGATTGGTATAATTTACCAGAACATATTCTTAAAATTTGTTCTAGTCGTATAGTAAACGAGGTTAAAGGTGTTAATAGAGTTGTATTAGATATTACATCTAAACCTCCTGGAACAATTGAATGGGAATAGAGTTTAATTTTTATTAAATTAATTTATAAAATATAGTTTTATATAAATATGTGTGGAATCGTTGGATATATAGGTAGTCAGAAAGCATCAAATATAGTAATTAATGGACTCAAACGTTTAGAGTATAGAGGATATGATTCTGCGGGTTTGAGCACAATTGAAAACGATATTTTCTATACATCTAAATGTAAAGGTAAAATTGCAGACTTAGAAAATTTACCCACTATTAAAGAACATCAAAATACTATAGGTATAGGACATACCAGATGGGCTACTCATGGTGAACCAAATATTAATAATGCACACCCACACCATGATTCTGATAAAAAATTCAGTCTAATACATAATGGCATTATTGAAAATCATTACTCTATTAAAGAATATTTAATCAATGAAGGGGTAAAATTTTTTAGTGATACAGATACAGAAGTTCTAGTTCAGTTTATTGGCTATTTGTACAAAAAGAAAAAACTTAGTTTTTATGAAACAGTTAAACTTGCTCTTAAGGAAGTTGTAGGCACATATGGTATTGTTGTGATGTGTACTGATGAACCTGAAAAATTAATAGCAGCAAAGAATGGCAGTCCTTTATTAATAGGAATTGGTAAGGAAGAAATATTTTTAGCTTCAGATGTATCTGCGGTTTTGGATTATACTCGTAATATTTTATACCTAGATGATGATGAGATAGTACAAATCAGTAATAATGTTTATAAAATAAATCATATTAGTCATGAACATGAAATAATAAAAGATATTAAAGAAATAGAATATACTCTTGATCAGATAGAAAAGGGCAATTATAAACATTTTATGTTGAAAGAAATTTTTGAGCAGCCTAAGGCTATTCTTGACTCCATAAGAGGAAGAATAGATAACAATAATAATGTTAAACTTGGAGGTGTAGTAGATTATATTGATAGGATTATTAATTCAGAAGATATTTTTATTACCGCATGTGGAACATCATGGCATGCTGCACAAATTGGCAGCTATTTTCTAGAGGATATTTTAAAAAAACCTATTAAAGTTGAATACGCGTCTGAATTTCGATATAGAAATAAATCTGTTAATGAAAAATCTCTTGTTATAGCTATAAGCCAGTCTGGAGAGACGGCAGATACTTTAGCTGCTATTAAAAAGGCAAAAAATAAAAATG
>CAYVTK010000066.1:0-5535 GCA_964454465.1 uncultured bacterium
GTCATTTACAATTACAGTAACAGATAGTAATGGTGCTCAGGATTCACAAAGTATTACAGTAACAGTGAATGCTGTGAATGATGCACCAGTTGCAGCTACTGGTTTATCCGCAACAACATTTGAGGATCAAAGTATTGTTGTTACACTCTCAGGAACTGATGTAGATGGTGATGCGCTAACGTTTAGTTTAGCAAGTGATGCTACAAATGGCAGTGTTATAATTAATGGTTCAGTTGCAACATATACTCCAGATGCAAACTTTAATGGTGATGATAGTTTTGAATTTAGTGTATCAGATGGAGAACTAAGTGATAGTGCAACAGTATCAGTTACTGTTGAATCTGTTAATGATGCACCAGTTCTAGCAACTCTATCAGATGTATCATTTGATGAGGATGGTTCTGGTTCAACAAGTTTATCTGCAAGTGATGTGGATGGTGATGACCTATCTTATAGCATAACAGGTGGTAGTGATATAACTGCAACGCTAAGTGGCAGTGATGTATCCTTTAGTGCACCTGCTAACTACAATGGTAGTGAAACATTTACAGTAACTGTAAGTGATGGTAATGGTGGTGAAGATTCACAAAGTATTACAGTAACAGTAAATGCTGTGAATGATGTCCCAGTTGCTTCTGATATTAGCATTACTACAGATGAGGATAATGGAATTGTCATTCAATTGTTAGGTTCAGATGTTGATGCAAATACAACACTTTCTTATGAAGTTGTTACATCAACTATAAATGGTAGTTTAAGTGTAGATGGAGCACTTGTAACCTATACTCCAAATGCAAACTTTAATGGTGATGATAGTTTTACTTATAAAGTTAGTGATGGATTACTTGATTCTCAAAATGCTACAGTTATCATTACTGTCGTTAGCATTAATGATATACCTTTAATTGTATCTGTTGCTCCAACATCTGCAACAGAGGATATTGAATATGTTTATCAAACTGAGATTATAGATCCTGATAATAATAGTTTTACCTATACGCTAGATAATGCTCCTGATGGTATGATAATATCTGATGATGGTCTATTAACATGGACTGCTACTGAAGGTGTTTTAACATCAGGTCTTGTAACACTAACAGTAAGCGATGGAGATTTATCTTCACAAGAATTCTTTGAAATTACAGTAACACAGGTGAATGATGTCCCTGTGATTACATCTGTTGCGCCAACTACGGCCACTGAGGATATTGAATATACCTATCAAGTTTCTGTAGAAGACCCTGATAATGATAGTTTTAGCTATATATTAGATTATGCTCCTGATGGTATGGTTGTAACTCCAAGTGGTCTTATATCATGGACTGCACTTGAAGGTGTAATTACATCAGGGGTTGTAACATTAACAGTTAGTGATGGTGATTTAACAGCCGTGGAAGAATTTGAAATTACAGTAACACAGGTGAATGATGCTCCAGTAATAGCATCTATTGCACCAACTACAGCTACTGAAGATATTGAGTATACATATACTGTTAATGTGGTAGATCCTGATAATGATAGTTTTGATTTTGTATTAGAAAATGCTCCTGAAGGTATGGAAATATCTGATAGCGGAGTATTAACATGGATTGCGCTGGAAGGTGTATTAAGTTCTGGTCTTGTAACATTAACAGTAAGTGATGAAGAATTTACTGTATCTGAAATGTTTGTTATAACTGTTATACCAGTAAATGATGCTCCTGTAATTGTTTCTGTTGCACCTGATTTTGTTTATTTAGGTGAAACTTATGTATACACGCTAGATGTTGTTGATCCAGATGACACAGCCCTTACCTATAGTTTTGTTACTGAGGATGAGGCCCTGGTAAGTATGTCTATATCAGATTCTGGTGTAATTACATGGGTTCCTGAAGTTGTTGGAGAGTATGGGCCTGTAACTGTATTTGTGGCAGATGGAGGTGAAGATCAAGCAGATCCTGGGTCTGAAACATTTACTATATTGGTTGATTATGACTATATGGTTATTGATTTTAACCTAGCAGCAGGTAATAATTTAGTAAGTCTATATTCTATACCACCTGAGGATCAATCTGTTGAGTCTATTTTTGGACCATTAGGCGATAATATTACCCATATTATTGGAGAAAGTCAGCTAGGATTAAACTTAGGAGATGGCCTATGGGCAGGTAGTTTAGACACACTGACAGCAGATAAAGGATATTGGCTAAGATTAAGTGAAAATGCACCACTTCCTGTTTATGGACTTCCAAGTGAAGATGTAGAATATATTATACATGAAGGTGCAAATTTGATTTCTTATCCTTTTGGAACATCTCAAGATATTGAAGATGCATTGCCAGATGAGATACATCAAAGTATTTGGGCTATTTTTGGACAAAATATGTCAACTATGAATATCAATGGAAACTGGTTAGGCTCTTTATCTACATTTGAAGGTGGACAAGGGTATTGGATGATATCTACAGACAACTTTGTTTTTGAATATAATCAGCCTGATGGCGCTCCTATGGTGAAAGGAAATATCATTGCAGAAGTTCCAGAGAAATTTAAATATCATCAATCTATAGAGCAGTCTTTCTATTTTATTAAAGATATTAGTTTAGATGATAGTGAAGTTGAAATTGGAGATTGGATTATTGCATATAATGGTGATGCTATTGTGGGTGTAAGAATGTGGACTGGAGAGTATACCGATATTCCTGCTATGGGCTTTGATTCTACTGATGAGAGTACTTTTGGTTATTGTAAATCAGGTGATAAATTGACATTTAAATTACATAAGGCATCTTCAGATAAGATTATTGATTTAGTATCAAGTAATATTCCAAAGTGGGAATCTAATCAAGTACATCTTATAACTCTTTCTGGGCTTGAATTTCCAAAAACAGTCAGTTTAGATAATGCGTATCCTAATCCATTTAATCCTTCTACAAAAATACGTTATCACGTTCCTGAAGGTGGAATGTTTACTAATCTTTCTATATATGACGTAAGAGGTAGATTGGTTGCAGAGCTTGTAAATGAATTTAAAGAAGCATCATATAATGGACATGAAGTTGTTTGGAATGCATCAAATATGTCTTCTGGAGTTTATTTTATAAAATTGCATGCAGGTAATACACTTCAAACTCAAAAAATCATGTTAATCAAATAAAATATTTTATTAGGTCTGAAACTATTGTTAAATTAATGCGTATTATAGTAAAAGAAATTATAAAGAGGAAAAATTAATTATGTTACACAATAAACGTTTATTTGCCTTGCTAGTAAGTGTTGTTTTCTTTACAACCTCATGTATGGATATGTCAACAAGTGGTGGCGCATCTGTAGATTTAACACCATTGCTTGATCAGCAAGCACTATTTGAAAAAAAATTAAATCAAATTGTTAAAAAATTAGATAATCTGCAGGTTGCTGTTTCTAAGATTCAGTCTGCGGCCCCTGCAGCAAAGAATGATCCAAAGAAGCAACAGAATAAAAGGAAGCCGGCTGATCCTAATTATGTTCATAATATTCCACAAGGAGATTCTTATTTTATAGGTAATCCTGATGCGAAGGTTACGATTACAGAATTTTATGATTTTCAATGACCGTACTGTGCGCGATCTGTCAGTATGATAGATGATATCTTAAAGAAATATCCAAATGATGTGAAAGTTGTATTTAAAAGTTTTCCACTAAGCTCTCACAAACAGGCTTTTAAAGCTGCAAAATATGTAATGGCAGCGGGAAGACAGGGAAAATTTAAAGAAATGTATCATACAATATTTGCTAATGATACATGGAAAAAACTTCGAAATAATGAAGATTTACCTCTTCAATTAGCAGCCGAAATGGGCCTTGATATTGATCAGATAAATAAAGATATGGCTGATCCTTCTATGGACGCTCAAATTCAAAAGGAATATCAAGAATTAAAGTCGCTTTCAGGTGCCTATGATACAGACCAATATGCAGGTGTTAGATTAGCTGTTCCAAAATTTTTCATTAATGGGAGAGAGCCTGAAGGACGTAGCTTGGATGCTTGGTCAAAAGTGATTGAAGAAGAATTGAAAAAATAATTTTTAACTTTTTATAATATTATTGATAAAGGCCCTGAAAGTTCAGGGCCTTTTTTTATAAAAAAAAAGAAAATCCTTCATAGAAAAGAAATCATAATAGTTTTTTAAATTTTGCTTAATTAACGTTATATTAAATCAGGTGAAATTATAAATTATAGAGAAGAATCTATGTTTTTTGATGGGTTTTTTCCATCATTTTTTAGATTTTTATTCTTTTTTTGGTTCTTAAACTCAAAAAATAGAAAAATGTGATTTATATCATCTAATATTATATTAGATGAAAGTAAGTTTGGCTTAGATATTTATAGGGTGAAGATGTATAGAAAATACTATTACATATTATTATATTTATGTGCAAGTTTTCTAATTGCGCAAGATCCTCCCCCAGGATTTAATTACAACCAAGGATTTTCCCAGGGGTTTTATTTTTTTGAAGATATTACAATCAATGGAGAGCAACTTGATCCAGAAGATTGGATAGGAGCATTCAAAAAATATGATGAATCCCAAAATGGAGAGTGTACGAATGATGAAATTAATTTCGATGAAACATTGGGAGGAATGTGTATTGCTATACAACAGTGTTATCCTGGATTTGAGAATTGTGATAATTTACTTGATTGTCCTCCTGAAATAGATGTTGATAATGATGGACAGCTATCTCCATGTGCCTGCCCAGATTTAAATAATGATGGTTTGCTGGCTTCTCAAAATCTAGATCTTTGTATAGGTTCTAGAATGTATGTTGATTGTCTAGATGGTAGGGAATATTGTGATATACCTGCAATGGGGTATGACGGCTATTGTTATTCTGGAGGTTATCTTTTAAATGGAGAAACTCCATATTTTAAAATATATGATAGTTCTGTAGATCAGGTAAATGCTTATTATTATGCGTTCCCATCTGAGGAGATAGCTTGGTTCCCTAATTCATTTAATCTTATAGAATCCTTAGAAGTTATATATGATTGCCATGGTGATTTAGGAGGCAATGCTGTAGTGGATGAATGTGGTATTTGTTGTGCGGGTAATACAGCAATTGATTGCTCCTATTATAATAGTATAGAAGATTTTTCTGGTTTATATGATTGTACTGGAGAGTGTTTACAAGAGGGTGAAATTCCGTATGTTATAGATGGTTGTGCCCAGTGTGTAGAACCTGGAAATGAATGTGAAGATGATTGTAATGGAGTTACCGGTGGTACTGCTATTTATGATGATTGCGGTATTTGTGCAGGAGGAGATACCGGACTCATTCCTAATAATATATCTGAATGTATTTATAATTCGTTAGAATGGGAAAATTATCCGAACCTAGATTGTAATTGTGATTGTAGCGGTAGTGCGTTTTTAGATTATTGTAATGTTTGTTCTGAAGGTTTTACAGACCATATTGCAAATTCAGATATTGACTGTACAGGTTATGATGAAGGTGGGAATATTATATTAGAAAATCTAGAAGATGCATGCTTTGGAGAAGCAACTTTACTTG
>CAYVTK010000067.1:0-5527 GCA_964454465.1 uncultured bacterium
GCAATAGTAGAAGTTTCTTATAATGTAGGTATGGTTGATTTTGATACAGATGTTGCGGTTGATCTTAGCGGAAGCGTGCTCTCTGATCCTGTTGGTAATGGTGTTGACCATGAATCCTTTGGTGGTGTTTTTAGTATTTTTGCAGCTCCTCTAACAACCCCTGATATACCTTCTAATGTAACTGCAGAAGGTGGCCAAAACAGTATAACTGTAAGTTGGAATGCTGTATGGCAGGCAGAATTTTATAGAGTTTGGAGAGATGGAAGTGTTTTAGATGAAGTTACAAGTACTTCATTTACAGAAACTGGATTAGATAATGAAGCAACATATTGTTATTTAGTCCAAGCTGTTAATAGTGTTGGAGAATCTGATCCATCTGATGAAGCATGCGGAACCACGTTTCCTGAATATACAGGTCCCCCAATGTTAACATTAAGTGGTGCATCAGTAAATGCAGGAGATGTTTTTGATATTGATGTTTCTTTGGCAAATCCAGGAACTCCTGTTGCTGGAATCCAAATTCAAATTCAGGATTCTCCCGATCATTTAGATGTTAATGATATTATCGCAACTGATAGGCTTGACGGCTTCACCTTATCTTGGAATGCACAAGGTGATGGTTCAGCTTTATTTGTTGCTTTTAGTTTAACAGGTGATGTTATAGAGCCTGGAACAGGACCAATTGCAGTGATTAATTATCAATCAACAACACCTTATGAGGCTTCAGTTACTTTATCTATGATGGAGTCAATTTTATCTGATTCTAATGGACAACCAATAGAACATGATTCTGAAGGAAGTACTGTAGAGATAAGTGGAGAAGAGCCTCCTCCAGAAGCTCCAGACACTCCAACAGGATTAGTTGCCTCTGATGGTGATAGTCAAGTTTCAGTAATGTGGAATGCTTCTTTTGGAGCAGAAGAATATTTATTATATAGAGAAGATCAAGGTAATAATGGCGACGGCGGTGGCGGCGGTGGCGGTGGTGATAGTGATATTGGCACTGAATGTGATACTGCTTATGGTACTGCTGGTGTTTATGATTGTGAAATGCAATGTGTTGACGCTGCTACAGCGGAGTCTTGGGTAGGTGATGGGTTCTGTGATGATGGTACTTGGGGTATGTATTTATACTGTGAAGAGTTTGCCTTTGATGGTGGCGATTGTGGTGATGATGGCGGCGGTGGTGGCGGTGGCGATGATCTATCTTGCGAAGGTTACTGTGGTAGTCAAGCTCCAGGTGGCTGTTATTGCGATGACTACTGTGAATATTATGGTGATTGTTGTACTGATTATTATGATGTGTGTGGTGGTGGTGATGGTGGAGGTGGCGGAGGCAGTAGTGAAGACTGCGCTAGCTGCGAAATGGATTTTACCGCATATGGATCAGAATGCTGTGATACTGCGTGGGCTGAATATGGCATAGATTGTGCTACACTTGAAAGCACTTATGGTTGGGATTGTAGTGGATGTAATTGTCCTGGTGATGGTCCTGCAGAATGTGGTGATGGTAACTGTACAGGAGATGAAGATTATTATTCATGTCCAGAAGATTGCTTAGCTCCAGGTGAATGTGCTGATGGTGAAGTAGCTGACTGTGATGGTTCAGGTGAGTGTTGGCCTGAGTCTTGGATTGGTGATGGTTTCCCTGATTGTGAAGATCAGCAGTATGGAGCTGACCTAACATGTTATGATAATGATGGCGGAGATTGTGGCGGATTATTCTCATCAAATACAGATTTAAGATTTATTAATGGAATCTCTAATCTTGCTGTTATCCCTCAATATAGACTTTTTGAAGGTAATTTATTAAATAAAATGGCTGAGTCTTCTGAAGTACTTAATCAATTATCTCATAGTAATTCAAATACTATTGAAAATAGAGAATACGAATTAATTGCAACATTAGCTGGAACAGATTATGTAGATACCAATGTTGTAAATGGTAATACATATTGTTACTATGTTATTGCATCTAATGTATCTGGACAATCAGGAGAATCTAATGTTGATTGTGCAACACCTTTTGGCCTTAATGCTCCAACTAATTTGGTTGCAGAAGGTGAAGTTGGAAATATCCATCTAGAATGGACTCCTGCTGAAGATAATGGTGGTGGTGGTAATAGTTGTGAAGATTTAGGTTTAATAGAGTGTCCTGATGGGTCGTGCGCCCCTTCATTTAATGATTGCGATGATGGTGGTGGCGGTGGTGATGATATAGGAGATACCTGTACTGATTACTATGGTTACCCAGGACAATTAGATTGTCAGCTTCAATGTATTCCTCAAGATGTGGTAGATAGTTGGTTAGGAGATGGCCTTTGTGATGATGGTACATGGGGGGCATATTTTGATTGTGAAGAGTTTGCTTTTGATAATGGTGATTGTGATGGCGGCGGCGGCGGAGGAGGCGGAGGCAATGAAGATTGCGAAGCTTCTGGTGGTGTTGAAAGTTGGATTTCAGATGGTTGGTGTGATTCATCTAATAACATGTCTGCATGTAATTATGATGGAGGAGACTGTTGTCCAGGTGATTGTGTAGACTCAACATATGATTGTGCCACATATGGAGGTGATTGTAGTACTTGTATTGATCCTAACTCTGCTGATTTAGCTCCAGGTGGTGAATGTGATGATGATGGTGGAGGTGGTGGTTATGACTGTGTTGATTGCCAGGGCCAAGATTGTACAGGTTATGAAGGCTGGATTGGTGATGGTTTATGTGATGATGGTACATGGGGATTGTATTTCAATTGTGAAGAATTTGATTGTGATGCTGGTGACTGTACTGCCGATCAATGTGATGATGGCGGCGGCGGCGGCGGTGGCGGCGGCCAAGATGAATGTGAAGATGGATATATTATCGATTGTTCAGGTGATGGGGACTGTTGTCCAGAATCATGGATAGGTGATGGTTTTGAAGATTGTGAAGATCAGGCTTATGGCTGTGATTTGACATGTTATGATAGTGATGGTGGTGACTGTTCTGGAGATGGCGGCGGCGGCGGTGGTGGAAGTGAAGACTGCGCTAGTTGCGAAATGGACTTTACTGCTTATGGTTCAGAATGTTGTGATACAGCATGGGCTGAATATGGTATAGATTGTGCTACACTTGAAGGCACTTATGGTTGGGATTGTGCTGGATGTAATTGTCCTGGTGATGCTCCAGCTGAATGTGGTGATGGTAATTGTACTGGTGATGAGGACTATTATTCATGTCCATCTGATTGTCTTCCTCCAGGGGAATGTGAAGATGGATATGTTCCAGATTGTGCAGATGCTGATTGCTGTCCTGAAACATGGATAGGTGATGGTTTTGAAGATTGTGAAGATCAAGCTTATGGTTGTGATTTGACTTGCTATGATAATGATGGTGGCGATTGTGGTGGTGTATTTTCTTCTAATACTGGTCCAAGATCTATGGCTCAATTTTCTTATGAAAAAGTTGGTGAATATATACCAGCATTTATATTTAATAATGTTTCTTTATTTGATCTTGTTGAAAGACAAAATCTTATTGAAGATATTAATGCTGAAAGAGCTGAAGCCAATAGAATTAAGTATCATAATTACTTAACAAAACAGCTTCAATCTTATATGATAGCAGATTCTTTTATTAATGTAGAAAATGATAATAATCTTTCTAATTATAGAGACCTTTTAGGATATAATGTTATTAGAGATGGAGCTGAAATAGGTTTTACAGAAAGTACTTCATACGATGATTCAAATGTTGCAGCTGGTGTTGAATATTGTTATGTTGTTGTTGCTGTATATGAAGAAGGAGAATCTAGTGCTTCTAATCAAGATTGTGCTACGGCTTCCTCTCCTCCTAATCCTGTAGGTCTGTCTGTTGATGATTTATCCTTAGGCCTAAATGAAACAGGTGATTTAAATGTTAGTATGTCTAATGATGATCCTGTAGCAGGATTTCAATTTACATTAGGGTTTAATCCAGATATTGGGGATATTGTTTCTGTGTCAACTACAGATAGAACAGAAGGCTTTAACGTATCAACAAATAATGGTATTGTTGTTGGATTTAGCCTGACAGGAGATGTTATAGATCCAGGTAATGGTCCTATTGTAAATATTACTGTTGTTTCAACTTCTATAGGGTCAGCGGCAGCATGTCTTGATGATGTAGTGATTTCAGACCCATTAGGTCAGCCTATGAATCCAACTTCTACATGCGGAACATTGACTGTAACAGAAGAACCAGTTGATGCTGTTGTTTTATCTGTTGGAAATAGTGTTGCTGCACAAGGTGAAAATGGTTCTTTTGATATTAATATGGATAATAGTGACTCTGTAGGTGGTTTTCAATTTAACCTTATAATAGATCCTTCTATTGCGGATATAGTTGAAATAAGTACTACGGATAGAACTGCTGGCTTTACTGTTTCTACAGGTAATGGTATTGTTGTAGGATTTAGTTTAACTGGTGATGTAGTACAGCCTGGTATTGGTGCAATATTAGAAGTCGAATATTCTGCAAATACTGGAGGTGCAGCAGAAGTTTGTCTTGATAGTATTGTTCTATCAGATCCATTTGGAAATGCGATGCCATCTGATTCGCAGTGTGGAGAATTAGTAATTACAACTGGACCTGTATATGGATGTACTGACAGTGATGCTTGTAATTATAATTCTCAAGCAACAGAAGATGATGATAGCTGTGAATATGCTGAAGAAAATTATGATTGTGATGGAAACTGTATTGCTGAGGTAGATGAATGTGGTGAATGTGGTGGTGATGGTAGTAGTTGTAATGAAGAATTACAATACTTTACAGATCTTCCAAATGAGACTGGCGTAAGCTCTCTTATTATCATACAGGATGCAATAGAGTTAGAGCCTGGCGATGAGGTTGGATTATTTGATGCTAATGGTATTGTTGACTCAAATGGTAATACAGGTGAGATTCTTGTTGGTGCTGGTGTATGGACAGGCAACCAATTAGAAATTGTTGGTATAGAATCTATAGATTTATCAGAATTTGGTGGACCTATACTTCCAGGTTATGTTTCAGGCAATGAAATATCTTATAGAATTTGGAAATTTTCTGATAATACAGAATATGATGCTGAAGTTGAATATTCTGTCGGAAGTGGTGATTGGGGCTCTGTATTGACAGTTGTTTCAATGCTTGAACCTATATTTTCTATAATACAAGATATAACTTTAGATCCATTTACGTTTAATATGACATCCTTTAATGTTACGCCAGAGGATGCAAGTGTAGAATCTGTATTTGGTGCACTTGACCTTCTTCTTGTGAAGAATGATGGTAGTGATTATTTTGTCCCTGATTTTAATGTTAATCAGATAGGTTCTCTTTCTGTAGGAGAAGGCTATCAAGTCTTTATAAATGGCTCTAACTCTCAATCTTCTTCATTAGAGGGTATGGCTATAGATCCATCAATGTATGAGTTGACACTTGAAGCCTTTACATTTAATATGTTGGGATATTTGCCACAAGAGTGCTGGCCAACAGAGACTGTCTTTGCAGGTTATGAAGATGATG
>CAYVTK010000068.1:0-1813 GCA_964454465.1 uncultured bacterium
AAATAATATATTTTGTTTTAATATAGATTTAACTAATAGGAATATTGATTCTTATATTTTGAATCTTTTAGGTTTATCTTCTAAACAGATTTATCTAATTTATTTTTATAAATATATTTTGATAAGTTTTTTAGGAATTCTTTTAGGAACTTTTACTAGCATTATTTTGATTTATATGCAGCTGAATTATGATTTAATAAAAATTCCCAAAGAGATTTATTTTGCATCTTCAATTCCTTTATCTATCAAAATGAAATATTTTCTATACGTTCCTCTTATAATCCTTTTTCAATCTGTTTATTTCCTTATAGTAGGCAGGAGATCTTCCAATGTCTTATAAAATATTATTAATTTTAAAATATTTTCTATATACAAATGAAGGCTCCTTTAGAAAAACATATCTATTCCAAATGGGAAGTGTTTATTTTTCTAGTTTAATTATATCATTAACCCTATCTATTATGGATGGGATGCAATCTCAGATTTTTAATAGGGTAACAACATTTAATTATAAATATAAAAGTGACTATAATATTAGTAAATATGATAACTTTGGTATTTCAGAGGTAGGTCGTCTTAAATTCAAAGGATTAGAAACCATGGCTGAAATTCATACCTATTCAGATTTATCATCGTATAGAAAAAAAATTAAAGGCTATATAGTCAAGACTGCAGGTAATTTTTATAATACCTCTGATATGGTGATTATTGGAGAAACTTTATCAAAAGAATATAAAATATCAATTGGAGATACGTTAGAGATTGAAGATCTGATAAATGTAAATGTTATTAGTGGACAGTTTAAAAGTAAATTATTTATAGTATCAGATATATATAATTTCAACTTTTTTAATTATGATATGGATAATATTTTTATACAAAATAATTCTGATATATTTTCTAAAAATAATCCTCGATATTATTATGACTCTAACCTTTTAAAAGGGACTTCTCCTGATCTATTTGATAAAAGCATTGATAAATATTCTAATTTATTTGCTGCGATTAATTTTGAAAAGAACCTATATATGCTAATTGGCATAATAGGAATATTAGTAGCTTCTATCTTTATATTTAATAATACAATAACAACTCTCTAAAAACAGATCGTTGTTTTTTTAATAATACTATACTTGTTTTACTTGAGAAGGTGAAACAGTTTTACTTACTCTCTTCATTAGGATTTAGCAGAAAATGGTTCACATCTTTATGTATTTTAAATAATCTTATTATATCACTTTTATTTTGTTCGTTAGGATTATTGACAACATATTTTATATATTTTATCAATACAAGTTATAATATTTTTAATAGATTTTTTATTTATACTCCATTTGATAGTTTGCCAATTCTATTATCTTTTAATAATTTCCTCATAACTTTTTTATTAGTTGTCGCAATATCAATTTTATCAACATATTTATCAGTCATTAATATGAAAAATCAAATAGTTATTAGATAATGATTAAAATTCAAAATATTAAAAAGACTTATTTGAGCAATAATGATTTTGTATCTGTTCTTGAAGATATTTCTTTAGAAGTTAAAAAATCTGAGATTATAACAATATATGGATATTCAGGTGTTGGTAAATCTACTTTGCTTTCAATTGTATCTGGTATGCTTAAGCCTGATTTCGGGACAGTTAAGATAAAGGATATGACGTTAGATGAAAGTAATAAATTATCTATAAGAAAGGAATCAGTGGAAAAGAGAAGGATCCCACAAATCCTCGTGCCCGTTCTGCCCGATTACGCGTTCTTGAAAAACTATAGAGTCTACTTTACAAATAACTTTGAAACGATTAAAACCT